>JAOACN010000628.1 GCA_026417815.1 Chloroflexaceae bacterium
CGGCAGCGTCAGATGTGTATAAGAGACAGATCTGGCCCTGCTCTTTGCGGCAATGGCGCTGGATCGGGCGATCCTGTAAGGGCCGCGGCCTCCGCGCCTCCCCCGAACGGCGCCGCTCTGGCGCGCCGCACCGGGTTTTGCGGAGGGGCTCGGCCCCTTCGCTTTTTGAACAGTCAGATCTAGCGTTTTCCGCCCGTAGCATGTTATACTGGGCGCAAAGAATCCCCTCCGGCGCGGCCGGAGTGTAACGGGTTCGACGAGGAGGTAACGAGATATGACCACGATCGGGGATAATCTGATCGGCACGCAACCGGCGATGGCTCAGCCTATTCTGAGTGTTAGCGAGCTTGCATCATCGCGGCTGCTCACGATGATGCGCGAGAAGGGTCTCGAGGGCTACGCCCTGCGCGTCTTCGTGGCCGGGGGCGGCTGCTCGGGGTTGCAGTACGGCATGACGTTCGACGATGAGACCCGCGAGGGTGACAGCGAGTTCAGCACCGGTGGCCTGCGTGTGCTGGTTGACCCGATCAGCGCCGGGTATCTGATGGGCGCCTCGATTGATTACGTTGACAGCCTCATGGGTGGCGGCTTCAAGATCGATAATCCCAATGCCGTTGCCAGTTGTGGGTGCGGGCACTCCTTCCGCACCTCCAGCGGTGGCGACACTGGCGCGGGTGGCGGCGGCTGTAGTTCCTGCGGCTAAGCGCCTGTCCAGACACCCGGGATAGCCGATAGCGTTCTGGGCAGGCTTTGCCCTTCCAGAGCCTGTGCCCAACCCGGAGGGTTGTGCTACAAGGGCAGGGGGTGGGGAAACCAGGTTCCCCCACCCCTTCCAACGTCCGGTCAGCGCCGGACCGGGGATCCGCTACGCCCCCTGAACCTCCGTGTGAGCGTCTCCTGGTTCTACGATGTACCCCCCTGCCTACCTCGAAGGCATTCGTCTCTTCAACGCGGGCCACTACTGGCACGCCCATGAGCAGTGGGAAGCCTGCTGGCTCGTGGCCAGCGGCGACGACGCCCTGTTCTACAAAGCGATCATTCAGGCTGCCGCCGCGCTGGTCAAGTGGCGGCAGGGCAATACCCGCGGCCTGACGCGAAACTGGGCCAAGAGCCGGGCGCGTCTGGACCAGCTTCCTGACCATTTTCACGGCCTTGATCTGGCCGCCCTGCGCGCTCACCTCGACCTGATCTGCGCGGGCGCCACCGACGCGCCGCCGCTGTTGCGCCTCGACCCTTCACCGTTATGATTTCGGTGGACCGCGGCACGTGCAGAACTTTCGCGACCGTACGTGTTCAGCGTTGGGGTACCCCCGCAGACCTGGGAGCGAGGGCGTCCCGCCCTCGTCAGGATTCGAGGGCAAGATGCCCTCGCTCCCAGGAGAAGTGTGAACAGTTACTCGCACCCGAACCCTCCCTTTGCAGGTGTGGTACAGTTACACTGCGGAATCGCGCGTAGGGTATGCTGCTACAGATGACCGCAGGGGTAGAAGAGACCGCGCACAGGAGGGGGGCAATCCTCCCAGGAACATCCGCCAGGTTTCGAAGGGTACGGGCCGGAAGGAAACCCGCCACAGCGCGCGCAGCGTGGCGAAGCCAGGACGCGCCAGCCGCGGCGGGCGGAACAATGGCGGAGGGACGCATCCTCTGGGCCACCCCCTACGGGTAGTCCAGAGGCCGCGCAGCGCAAATAGGTCTTGCTGGCTGACGGTCTCACTCACGCAGGCAGGTTCTTCCATGGCGCTCAAGCCGCATGCCGGAAAGGGACTGAGGTGTCAGCGAAAATACTCGTCGTAGACGATGATCCAGCAATTCTAGATCTCCTGGTGCGCATTCTCAAGCGCGATGGCTATCAACCAATCACGGCCGTGAATGGCCGGCAAGCCCTGGATCTCGTCGAACGAGAGGCGCCTGACCTGATACTGCTCGATGTCACCATGCCCGTCCTGGACGGCTTCTCCGTCTGCCAGCAATTGAAAGACAACGAGGCCACGGCGCTGATCCCGGTAACCATGATCACCGGGTTGGACGATCGCGAGCACCGGCAGCGGGGCCTGGAGGTGGGCGCAGACGATTTTTTGACCAAACCGTTTGAACAGAGCCTGCTCCGCGCGCGGATCCGCTCTCAGTTGCGGATCAAACGCCTCACCGACCAGCTCGAGCGTACCGAGAACGTGATTTTTATGCTGGCCCTGGCCGTTGAGACGAAGGACGCCTACACGGAGGGACATCTCCGCCGTCTGTCGAGCTACAGCGAGCAACTGGCCCAGGCCATTGGCCTGAGCGCCACACAGGTGCGCGCCATCCGTTTTGGCGGGTTGTTGCACGATATTGGCAAGATCTCCATCGACGATGCCATTCTCCGCAAGCCCGGCAAACTTACCCGCGAAGAGTACGCGCAGATCAAACTTCACCCGGAGCACGGCGCGCGGATTGTCTCCCAGATGCGCTTCGCGCCCGATGTTTGCCCGATCATTCGCCACCACCACGAGCGATGGGACGGCAGCGGTTATCCCCACGGACTGCGAAGCGAACATATTCCCATCGGCGCGCGCATTGTCGCCATTGTTGACGCCTACGATGCCATGATGACCGACCGGCCCTACCGGCGCGCGCTGGGTCGCGCCGAGGCGCTGCGCCGCCTGCGCGAGGGCCGTGGGCGCGAATGGGACCCCGCGCTCCTCGATTGCTTCCTGGAGTTGATCGAAACCGGACAACTGGTAGAACCCGTCGAGAGCGGGGTGCATACCTTTGATATGCTGTGCCAGCCAGAGGATGAGAGTGCTGGCGCCGGGTGAGCGATGTACGTCGAGGCGCTTGAATTTCTTACTTGTCCAGACCATCCTCACGCGCCTCTGGCGTTGGAGGCAGGTGAGCGGCGGGCCGACGATGGCGAGATCGTGAATGGCGCGTTGCGTTGCCCCGTGTGCGTGGCGCGTTACCCCGTCGTCGAGGGCATTGCCGACCTGCTCGGTCCGATCCGTTTCCCCGAGAGTCTGACCCAGGCGCTGAATCTGCTGCCCCTTACCGCATGGGGCTACGAGCGCACCTGGCGACCACAGGCGCTCACCATGCTGAGTGGCCAGCCGTTCGGCTACGATCGCGAGTTGCCGTTGATCACCGCCATGGCCGCGCCGGAGCGTGGCGGCCTGATGGTTGATGTGGCCTGCTCGAATGGCCTGTACGCCCGGGCGCTGGAACACGCCCGCGGCGCCGCGCCCGGTCACGTGCTGGGAATTGACTACGCCATGCCCATGCTGCGGCAGGCGCGCGCCTTCGCCCGCGCCGAAGGGCTGCGCATCAGCTATGCGCGCGCCAGGGCCGAGGCGCTGCCCTTCGCAGCGGGCACGGCATCGGTGCTGGCGATGGGCGGTTCGCTTAATGAGATCGGCAACGCGGCCCGGGCGCTGCGCGAACTGCGACGGGTGCTGGCGCCTTCCGGGCGGGTGGCGCTCATGTGCCTGGTTCGCGACGAGAGCGCGCCAGGCCGGGCCGTCCAGTCGTTCCTTGGTCTGGCCGGGGTGAGCTTTCCCACCCTGGAGCAACTGAACCACTCCTTCGCCGTCGCTGGCCTGCGTCTGCGTGCCCAGTGGCGCTACCGGGTGGTGGTGTTTAGTCTGCTCACTGCCGATGCGGTCTGAACAGGGCAAACCGCTTTCCTCGCGCCGGGAGGGCGCAGCCCTCGCAGGAACGCAGGCTTTCATTCCCAGTGTGTAAGCTGGACCACGGGTTTACCAGACCTCCTGGCTGGTGACAATCAGCTAACATACGGCGTATTCGCGTTGACGCCGCCTGAGCACCACGGGTATACTGCAAGGGTGCGACACTCGTTACAGCTTCAACTTGACCGGCTTGCCAGTGACCGCTGGGCCCGGCGGGGCGTGCGGGTGCTCCTGCGCGCGACCGCGCTTGCCCTTGGGCTGGTGTGCCTGGCCCTTGGCGTGCACCTGCTCACCGGCCAACCCCTGCGCTGGACGCTGATCGGCGCCGCGGCGCTGGCCTGTATCGCCCTGGGGGCCGTGATGGTGTTGCGACCACGCATGCGCGCGGTCGAAGTGGCGCGGCGACTCGACCGCCGCTTTCAGCTCCACGAGCAGTTAACCACCGCCCTCGAGGTCGGCCCGCAGGCCGAGGGCGCCGGAGCGTACCTCTACGACCAGGCCCGGCGCACCCTGGCCCAGATCCGTCGCCGTGTGGCGGCAGGCCCGCGCTTTCCCTGGTCGGAACTGGCGCTGGTCACGTCCCTGACCGTGCTCCTCGGCGGCATGACGACCCTGGCGACGATCGAGACCGATCGCCTCACGACGCCCGTCGAGCCGCTCCCCGGGCTGAACCGCCCCCCCGATCTGGTTGAACGCTTCCCTCAGGAGCCGTTCCAGCCCCCCCCTGACGACCGGGGCGCCAACGACCAGGCCACGACGCTCGCGCCCAGCCCGAGTGACGCCGCGGCGCTGGCCGCCCTGGCCGACGCGCTGCGCGACCAGAGTCTGACGCGCCCCGCGGCCGAGGCGCTCGATCAGGGCGATGCGGCGGGAGCGGCCCGGCAGTTGCGCGACGAGAAATTGGTCGAGCCGTCCGCCGCCTTGCTCGACCGTCAGGAGCAAGGGCTGCGCGTGGGTTTGCATCATCCGGCTATTTGCCGCGTCGGGGCGGGAAAAACCAGCGATTTCCCAACCTTGCGCCGCGCTCTAGCCCGCGGTTTGCTCTCTCAACTTCCCCGCAATGCCCTCCCTGTCCGACTCCCAAAACCTCGACCCTGTCTCTTA
>JAOACN010000146.1 GCA_026417815.1 Chloroflexaceae bacterium
TGTTGGTGGTGCTGATGATCAGCGCCCAGGTGTTAGGCCGCGTATCGATCAGGGTGTCTCCGCCTCCGTCTGAGGCGAAGCGGACCTGAAACCTATTCAACCCCGGAGTGTAGTAGAACCCACCCGGCACATAAGCCCGCGAGCAGCGGTCACTCGTGTCGCAATTACTGATCACGGAAACCCAATTCACCCCAGAGGGCACGGGTCCACTGGCGTCGTAGATCACCGCGTTCTTCGGGTCGATCTCGAGGTTGCGCCGCGGGTAGGGGGAGGCTCCCCCCATGCAGTTCCCGAGCACTCGCCCGGTTGGCATGATCACCCAGGCGCCATCCTTCTTGGCCACCCAGCAGTTGAAGTAGGGGACGATCCCCTCCGTGTAGCCGGGCGGGCCATAGGTGCTCGAGTTCTGGAAGGGCAAAGTCCCAGTCGGAGTCACCTTGCGGAAGGCGTTTTCGTCGGCGATGCCGAAGACCCCTTCGGCCGCCGTGTAGATGAGCTCGCAGCGATTCCTGGCCGCCACCCACTCACCGGTGTCGGCGCAGGAGATCACGAACTGGGCGGTCGACAGCGTCTGCGTGCCGTTTTTGAGCGTCACGGTGTTTGTGCCGAAGGGCAGGCTCACCGTGCCCGTGCCCGTGGAGGCCACCGAATACGTGGTGGTGTTGTGGATCACCTGCGGGCTGGTAGACGCCGTGATCGTCCAGGACAGCGTCGTCGTGCAGGCCCCCTGGCCCAAGGGCACCGTGCAACCGGCCGAGGCCACCACGCCTGCCGGGGTCGAGGTGCTGCCCCCGCCGCCGCCGCCACAGGCCGACAGGGCCAGCGCCAGCCCACCGGCCAGCGCCAGCAGCGCACACCCCCGCGCCAGCCCCGCCCTGAGCCAGCCGCCCAGCCGCACCCCCAGCCCTGTGCGCGACTCCAGGCGCAAGCCTGCGCAGGCGGCCGTTGGCGAACCCGCGCCAGCGCCGTCAGACGCGGGCAGCCCCGCTATTGCGTCATGTGAAAAGTGGGGAGGGGGGTAACGGTGATCAGCGGGGCGCATGACGCGAGTCCTCCTTGATGGCTGTGACGGCATCGGCGACGCTGCTGCGCGGGCCGACGGTGCGATGGCGCGGGTTTTGTAACACGCACAGGGCGGCAGGGCAAGAGCGCGAGGGGCCAGCCCGACGCGCGGCTTCATCGCCCCGGCCGCCACGCGGCTTCCCCGACCCGGCCCCCGCGCAGTGGGGTGTGGGGCTGCGCTCATGTCCCCCGCCGCGGGCCTGCGGCCCGCGGCTCCTCCTTTACTTCGCTCCGCCCCACACCCCACCGCGCGGGGGCCTGCGTGGTGGCGCGTGGGCCGGTCGGGGGTCTGTCGTGGGCCGGATTTTCGGCAATCTTACGGGTCAAATCGGTGGTTGACCCGCATGAAATCTTGCTGACGTGCTATGAAAAACATAGCATTGACCGAGGCGCACGAACGGGCGCGGACGCCCGCGCGTGTGACGGTCGCCGCATGCACAGGCGCAGGCAGGCGGGCCTCACGCGCAAAGGGGTGCAGGCGCCGGGGGGCTCAGGTGCGGGGCGCAGCGAAG
>JAOACN010000320.1 GCA_026417815.1 Chloroflexaceae bacterium
GCAGCGTCAGATGTGTATAAGAGACAGCCACCAGCCTGATTGTACGGGCCGGCGCCGAACTGTTCGCCCTGCCCGGCGCCTGTATCCGCGAAGTGACCCGCTGGCGCGCGCCCACGCCGGTCCCCGGGGCGCCAGCGGTGATCCCCGGTATCATCAACCAGCGCGGGAGCATCTTGCCGGTGGTTGACCTCCGGATCGCCCTGGGCCTCCCCGCCAGCGCCCCCGAACGCTCAACCCGCTTCGTCGTTCTGTACCACGAGACGGTGGCCATGGCCCTGCTGGTGGACGCCGTGCTCGACTTTGTGCCCCTCGACGACGGCACGTTCGAGCCATCGCCCGCTGGCCGGGCGCGCCTGGTTGGCGCCGTCAGCCGTTACGAGCAGCGTCCCCTGGGGATCATTGATCCTGGCGCGCTGCTCGCCGCCGTGCAGGGGGGACCGTAAATGAGCGGCGCAGTTGCCACCACCCTGGCCTTTGAGGTGCACACGGGCCGGCGGCGCTACTTTGTGCCCCGTGACCATGTGGATCAGTTGGGAACCGCCCCGCCGCCGACCGTCAATCAATCCCACGGTCGCCCGCTCCTGGCCCGCGACCTCGGGCCGTTGCTCGATCCCGCCGATGACGGCGCGCCCGGGCGGCAGGCCCTTACCGTGCTGCTGCGGCGGCGGACCGTTGTTCTGCGAGTGCAACGCATCGAGAGCCTGGCCAGCGTGACCGTGCATCCGCTGGCGCCGCTGCTGCGGCAGCGCCTGCGGGCGCCCTGGCTGCTTGGGGCCGTTATCACTGACGATCAGCCGGTGCTGGTGCTCGACGTGCGCCGCATCGCCACCGATGTGGCCCTTGGAGCTATCGCGTGAGGCTCCACGCCGCCAGCGCCCGCACCGGGCCAAAGGTTGTTCGTTCCAACTGGCAGGGGCGCGGGAAAACCCGCTTTCCCCACTTTCCTCCAACCGGGCGAGGAAAGATGGTTCGTCGGAGGGCCGGGCCCTCTCAGTCGCTCCCAAAGGAGCATTCCGAACATAGGGTCTATGTTTACCTCAGGACATCGTATGCACCAGTCAGCTGAACATGTGATGGGCGCCTTTCCCGAGCACTCCCTCCTCCGCGACAACCTGGGGGTCATGCGTCTGCTTATCGCTGGCGGCATCGTGGTGGTCGGCCTCTTCTGGGCCGTGACGATCGGCCTCTGGATGTTCCAGACCGTCGGCAGCGTCTTCAGCGTTGTGGCGTCGCTGATCGCCGTCCTGGCCCTGCTGGTGTACCTGGGCGCCTACTATCTGCTCCGGCGCGGGCAAACCCTCACCAGCCGGCGGGTGGTCTTCTTCGGAATGCTCCTCGGCGCCGCCTTCGCGGTCTTTTTGCTCGGGGGGGCCACCGGCCCGCTGGTGATGCTCTTCTTCATTCCTGTCATCAGCGCCGGCTTGATGGGCCATGGCCGCGATGGTCTGCACATCGCCGCCGGAGCGATCCTGATCTACGCGGTCATGTTCGGGATTGAAAGGAGCGGATTGTACCAGCCGATTCTACTGCCAGACTGGATTTACCTCTTCAACTTCGTCATTACCGGGGTCTTCCTGGCCGTGGTCGCCTGGCTCAGCGGGCGCGATCTGTTGCAGGTGGTGGCCCAGTCGCAGGAGCGGGCCGAGGAGTTGCTGCGCAAGACCGAGCAACTCCTCGAAAAGAACATCCAGCAGGTTGAGCTGGGCAGCGAACTGGCCGCCGCAGCCCAGGAGTTGCAGGTGGCATCGCAGCAGCAGGCCAGTGGCGCAACCGAACAGGCCAGCGCCGTGGCCCAGGTTTCCAGCACCATCGAGGAACTGGGCAGTACTGCGCGGCAGATCGCCCAGGCTGCCGAACAGGTCGCCCAGGCCGCTCAGCAAACCCTGGAGAACCTGAGCAGCGGCCAGGACGCGGTGGACGAGAGCATTCACGCCATGGAGCGCATCCGCGGACGTGTCTCCGATGTGACCACCCGCGTGTTGAGCCTTGGCGAGCGTTCGCAGCAGATTGGCGAGATCATTGACCTGATTGACGACATTTCCGACGAGACGCACCTGCTGGCCCTCAACGCCGCCATCGAGGCCGCTGGCGCCGGTGAGCATGGTCGCCGCTTCGCCGTGGTGGCCGCCGAGGTGAAGAGCCTGGCTAACCGCACCCTGGCCGCTGCCAAGGAGGTCAAGGGGGTCATCGCCGAGATCCGTCAGGCCACATCCGCCGCGGTGCTGGCCGCCGAAGAGGGTAGCAAAGAGGTTGAGCGCGGCGTGGAACTGGCCCATCGCGCCGGGCAGATCATGGATAACATCGTGATGGTCGCCGAACGCACCGCTCAGAGCGCCGCCGAGATCGGCCTGGCCACGGCCCAGCAGCAGAGCGCCAGCGAACAGGTGGTGGAGACCATGCGCGAAATCGCCGAGGTGGCGCGCCAGACCGCCTTCGGCTCGCGCCAGATGGCCGAGTCGGCGGCCACACTGACCGCCATCGCCGATCGCCTGCACGGCATTGCCGTTGAGGAGCGTGAGCCGTAGGGCCTGACCAGATCACCACTGTATTCGGTTACGCTCCAGACGGGCGTTACGCTCCCACACCCAGGCACAGGCGCGGGGCAACCGGTTCTCCCCGCCTTCCTCCCACAACCGGACCGCTGTCACCCCGGGCGCAGCCGAAGGGCTCGGAATGACAGGGGTCCTGGCACGTGAAATATAAACTATGGATCTTGCCGCTTTCCACCAGCAGTTTCGCGAAGAGGCCATCGAGAACGTCCGCGTGTTACAGGACGGTCTGCTCGCCCTGGAAACGGAAGCCGACGCGGACCAGCGGCGGGCCACAGTGGACCGGATCTTCCGCGCCATGCACACGATCAAGGGCTCGGCCCGTGTGCTGGGGTTCGAGCCGGTCAGCCGCCTGGCCCATGCGCTTGAGAATCTGCTCGGCGAGTTGCGCCAGGAACGGCGCGGGTTCGATCGGCCACTGGCCGATGCGCTGCTGCGCGGCGGCGATGCCATTCTCGCGCTGAGCGACGCCGCGGTGGCCGGTCGCGCCCCACCGCTGGATGTTGAGGCGCTGATTGCCAGCCTGCCGGCGACTGCCGGAGGCACGCCCCCTGCTCCGACGCCTGCGCCCGTCGCCCCCGTCACACCCGCTCCATCGCCGCCCCGCGCCGCGCGACAGACGGTTCGGGTGCGGGTTGACCGGCTCGACCGCATGCTCAACCTCGCGGGCGAACTGGTCGTGAGCCAGCAGATACTGGCCAACCACGCCGACGAACTGCGCGCGTTGCAGGAGGCGGTTGAGCGACAACTGCGCGCCCTGAGCCAGCTCGAAGCCGAGCTGGCCCGCCTGCGCTTTTCGCCGGCCCAGCGGCAGGCGCTCGACCGACCCCTGGCGGCGGCGCGTGAAGCGGGCGCCCGTGCCGCCTTGCTCGCCCAGCGGCAGACTGAGCGTTTCAGCCGGCACACCGGCCAGCACGAACTCCTGGTGCGCGATCTTGAACAGGAAGTGATGGCGGCGCGCCTGCTGCCGATTGCCACCGTCTTCGGCAGCCTGCCGCGGGCGGTGCGCGATCTGGCCCAGGCCACCGGCAAACAGGTACGTCTGTCGGTGCATGGCGAGGCCGTGGAACTGGACCGCAAGGTGCTGGAGGCCATCGCTGACCCGCTGCTGCACCTGGTGCGTAACGCCGTGGACCATGGCATCGAGGCGCCTGCCGAGCGCCAGGCCGCCGGCAAGCCTCCCCAGGGCCACCTGACGATTCGCGCCGAGGCGGCCAGCAGCGAGGTGCGGGTGGTCGTGGCCGACGACGGGCGCGGGATCGATCCCCAGCTTCTGCGCGAACAGGCGGTGCGCCGGGGTATCGTGACCGCCGAGAGCGCCGCGCGTCTGCCCGACCACGAGGCCCTGGAACTGATCTTTGCCCCTGGCTTCTCCACTGCCAGCGTCATTACCGACATCTCCGGTCGTGGCGTAGGCATGGACGTGGTGCGTCAGAATCTGGCCGAACTGGGCGGGCGCGTCGAAGTGGAGTCGCAACCCGGCGCGGGCACGAGCGTGACGCTCATCCTGCCGCTCACGCTGGTGACCACGCGCATCCTGCTGGTGCGGGTGGGGCGCGACAGTTTCGCCCTGCCCGCCAGCGCCTGCCGGGGCGTTATCTGGGTGGGTCCGCAGCAGGTTCAATCGCTGGAGGGCCAGCCTATCGTCGAACACGAAGGGCGCGCGATGGCGCTCTTCAATCTCGCCCACCTCCTTGGAACACAATCGCCAACAACAGTCAGTCGCGCCGAGCGCACACCTGCTGTACTGATGGGCGGTCCGCAGCGACCGGTGGCGCTTCTGGTAGACGAGTTGCTTGACGAACGCGAAGTGGTGGTCAAGCCCCTGGGGGCGCTGCTGGCGCCGCAACGGCCCTTCAGCGGGGCCATCCAGCTTGGCGATGGCAGCCTGGTGTTGCTGCTCAACCCGGTGCATCTGACGCAACCCTCGCGCAGCGCGCCCGCGGACACGACGGCAGCCTCGCCCCGCGCGCGCCGGCTGCTTGTCGCCGACGACTCATTTGCCACCCGCGAGTTGATCCGCAGCGTGCTGCAATCTGCCGGTTACGAGGTCGTTGTGGCCGTGGATGGCGCCGACGCCCTGGAGGCGCTGCGGAGCGAACCGATCGATCTGGTGGTGAGCGACGTAGAGATGCCGCGCCTCAACGGCTTTGAACTGGTGACGCGCCTGCGCGCCGAGCGCCAGTTCGATCACCTGCCGGTCGTACTGGTTACCAGTCTGGCCTCGGAGGAACATCGCCGGCGCGGCCTGGAGGTCGGCGCGCAGGCGTACATCGTCAAAAGCCAGTTCGACCAGCAGAGCCTGCTCGAAGTCGTGCGGCGGCTCCTCGGCGACCAGCGGTAGGGCTACCGTTACACCGTGGCGGTATGCTGGAACCTGCGCGAAGGTTCGGGGACCGGCCCGCCGCGCCAGAACGATCTCCTGGGATGGCCTGGCCCTCTCGATCCCTCCCATCTGGAGAGGTGAGTGTCGCTGAAACCCTCCCATCGGCGTATACGGGGAAACCAGGTTTCCCCGTATCCCGCCAACCGATGATGAAATACGGATGTTCTCGGGAGGGCAAGGCCCTTCCAGACGCTCCCCGTGCCGGCCTATGTTCACATCAATAGCTGAGATTGCGAGGCGGTAATGACAGGGAAGATCCTGGTGGTTGACGATAGCCGGCTCGTAACCGATATCGTCAAGCTCCGGCTGGAAATGTGCGGCTATGAAGTGTTCCTGGCCCACAGTGGCGAGGAGGCCCTCGAACGCATCGCTGAAGAGGTTCCCGATCTGCTGGTGCTCGATGTGCAGATGCCCGGCATTGACGGCTACGAAGTCTGCCGCCGGCTCCGCGATGATCCCCGGTTCGACGCACTGCGCATCATTATGCTCACTTCAACCGACGATAAACACGCCGCCTTTGAAGCGGGGGTTGATGACTATCTCAACAAAGACATCGACCTGTTGAACTTGCCGAACCGGGTAAAGCTGGTGCTTGAAATGCTCTGAGCAAGGTATGGGCGATCCCTTGCACATTCTGATCGTTGATGACTCGCCCCTGATGCGGCGCGTGCTGCGCCAGTTGCTGGAGGCGGATCCAGAGATCCGGGTCGTGGGCGAGGCTGGCGATGGCCAGCGGGCCCTGGCGCTGGTAGCCGAACTCAAGCCCGATCTGGTCATCCTGGATGTGCAGATGCCGGTAATGGACGGCGTCGAGACGACCCGGCAGATCATGGCCTATCATCCAACGCCGATCCTGGTGCTCACGGCCACGCTGTCGAACCGGGACGTTGATATTACCTTTGAGATGCTGGGCGCTGGCGCCCTCGACGTCATGGAGAAGCCTTCGCTTAGCGACCCCGCGGCGCTGGAACGGGCGCGCCGGGCGCTGATACGCAAAATCCGGCTGTTATCACGGGTGCGGGTGGTAACGCATCTGCGGGGCCGGCGCAAGCGCGGGCCGCAGCCGCACCGGCCCGAGGGGACCGAGCTGGCGGGACCGCCGGTGGCGCGCCCGCCGCGGCGGTGGCAGCAGCCGTCACTCGCGCCGGGGGCTCAGCCCGTCCCGTGCCCGGTGGTGGTGATTGGCGCCTCCACCGGGGGGCCGCGGGTGGTGCGGCAGATCCTCGCGAGCCTGCCAGCCGACTTTCCCGCGGCGATCATCGTGGTGCAGCACATCGCCGATGGCTTCAGCGCAGGCATGGTCGAGTGGCTGGCGCAGAGCGTGCCGCTGCGAGTGGCGCTCGCCGCCGAAGGAATGCCCATTCGCCCGGGTTATGTGCTGGTCGCGCCGGATCGCTACGATCTGCTGGTGCAGCCCGATGGCACGATCCACCTGAGCGGTCTGCCATTGCTCATCCAGCGCCCCGCGATTGACATCGTGATGCAATCGGTGGCCGCGGTCTGCAAGGAGCAGGCCGTGGGGGTCTTGCTCACTGGCATGGGGCGCGATGGCGCGATCGGGATGCTGGCCATCCGCCGGGCGGGGGGATACGCCATCGCGCAGGACGGGGCATCCTGCGCCATTTTCGGCATGCCCCGCGCGGCCATCGAACTGGGGGCCACCGATATTGTGCTCCCACCGCAGCAGATCGCCACGGCTCTCTGCGAACGCCTGGCGGCGGGGCAACCTGCCCACGGCCCTTCGCGGAGCGATTGAAGCGGATGTGCGTAAGCGCTTGCTCATCCTACAACGAGACTTCTCCGTGTAAGGAGATTCGGAGAGGCGAAGCCCCTCCGAAAGCGTCTTTCCGAAGGGGTGCAGCTTCGCCGCGCCGCTCCGGAACGGAAAGCCTGCGTGGGCCTGTGGCCCCCGCCAGCCCCATCGGGATGAAGCCTCTGAGGCAAGGGCGTGGGATGTCCGGGCGGGCTTCGCCCTCCCGGCCCCTCCGGTTCAAGAGCCCATGACCACCTGGCCGCCCATCAAAGAGTCACTGTCGCCGCACCACGTGGCCGCCCTGCGCGACCTGATGGCCGACTACTGCGGGGTCTACCTTGACGATACGCGCCTGGCCACGCTGGAGACGGCGGCCCGGCGGCGCGCGGCGTTCCTCCACCAGCCACTGCCGATCTACGTGGCCACCCTGCGCGCGCGCCGCGATGCCCTGGAACTCCAGCAACTCGCCGAACTGCTGCTCAACCACGAGACGCAGTTCTTTCGCAACCGGCCGCACATGGACGCGCTCCGCGCCGAGGTGCTGCCCGCGCTGCACCGGCGCCTGCCGCCAGGTCTGCCGCTACGCATCTGGAGCGCGGGGTGCAGCACCGGCGAGGAACCCTACTCCATCGCCATCGCGGCCCTGGAGGCGCTGGGTGATCCGCCGCCGCGACCCATCGAGATCTGGGCGACCGACCTGAGCGCGTCCGCGCTGGCCCGAGCGCGGACGGGGCTCTACCGTGGGCGCACCCTCGCCAACCTGTCATCGCAACAACAACTGCGCTTCTTCGAGCGCCGCGGGGAGGCATTGGCGATCGGAGCGGCGGCGCGGCGGCTGGTGCACTTTGAGCAACTCAACCTGCTGGACCCTTTCCCTCCACGGGCGCATGGCATGCACGTCATCTTCTGCCAGAATGTGACCATTTACTTCCAGGTGCGCACCTGCCGGGCGCTGATGGAGCGTTTTTACGGGGCGCTGGACGAGGGCGGCACGCTCTTTCTGGGCTTCTCGGAAACGTTGTGGAACATCTTTGATCGCTTCCGCTGGCGCGAAGTGGCAGGGACCTATCTGTACGTGAAGGAATCCGAGCGCCAGGAACCGGTCCGCGTTCCGTCCATACGCGGGACGAGCGACACGCACCGTACCGAAGAGCGCCGCCGGGCAGTCAAAGCAACCCCGGCCACAGGGGCCGAGATTGTCACGCGGGGACGCGCGCTCCTGGACGCCGGCAACGCTCAGTCGGCGCTGGAACTGTTTGCGGAGGCGCCGCTGGCCGACCGGCACGCCCCGCAGATCCTGGCCCTGGCGGCGCGCGCCCACGCCGATCGCGGCGACCTCGATCTGGCCGCGGCCGAGGCGCATCGCGCCCTGGAACTCAACCCGCTAACCACCGAGGCGCACATGTTGATCGGCCTGATCTATGCGCGGCAGGGGCAGCACCTGGCAGCGATAGAGCAGTTGGAACGGGCTCGGTACCTGGATGGCGACTCGCCGGTGATCGCCTTTCACCTGGCCGAGAGTTATCGCCAGGCGGGGCGCTTCGAGAGCGCGCTGCGCGAGTATCGCAGCGCCCTGAAACACCTGGCCACCCTGCCGCCCGATCACTTGATTGACGGGGTAGCCTCGGGATGGTTGACCGAAACCTGCCGGCGCTACGAGGCGTTGTTGAACGGCGAAAACCGCCGCGGGGCGCGTTGAAGCCGCTCGGGGCACCAAAGGCTATGCGCAAACTCGTTGTAGGGCACCGGATGACCTGTCGCGCGCCGAGCCTGCTGGGACATCAGGGGCGCGTACCGCGCCGCCGCCCGCGGCCTGCCCCCGCGAGTCAGGGGGTGGAACACGCTGCTCCGCACCTCACCGCCGAGCAGCAGCGCCGTGCCGCCGAACTCGAGCAGGAGTTGCAACTTGCCCGCGACCTCCAACAGGGACTGCTCCTGGAAGCGGCGCCACGGCTGCGGGGATGGGAAGTGGCGGCCGTATCGCTGCCTGCCCGCGACCTGGGCGGCGATCTGTACGACTTTATCCGCCTGGATGGACAAAGCCAGGGGATCATGATCGGCGATGTGAGCGGCAAGGGCCTGGCCGCCGCGCTGCGTATGGCCGTGGCGCGTACCGTGTTTCGTCACGAGGCGCGCCGGGGCGAGCCGCCGGGGGAGACCCTGGCGGCCGTCAATCGAGGTGTGCTCAGCGAGATCCCCCAGGGCATGGTAACGATGCTCTATGCCCGGCTCGACACCGCGCAGGGACTGTTGCGGGTGGCTAATGCCGGACACACCTTCCCGCTCATCGTCAACGGCCAGGTGCAAGAACTGGAGCTTTCCGGGTTGCCGCTGGGAGTGGACCCTGAGAGCGATTACACCGAGGCCTCGGCGACCCTGGGGCCCGGCGATAGCGTGGTATTGTACACCGATGGCCTGCCTGAAGCCGAAAACCCCGGCGGGGCGCTCTTCAGCTTCGAGCGGTTGCAGGCATTGATTGAGGCCCATCGCCACCTGAAGCCGCGGGCGCTGGTCGCGCTGCTGCTGCATGAACTACGCGCCTGGAGCCCAGGCGCGCAGAGCGACGATGTGACCATCGTCGTCTTACGGCGTCGTTTCAGCCGGCTGAGCGCCGAACTACAGAGCGTTGCCGCCGAAGTGCTGGGCGAGGAACGGGCCGAAGGCTTCTGGATTGAAGCCCTGGGGTTGGTAGGCGCCACCCATGCCGACGAGGCCGAGACATGGATCGCCGTCTTGCCGGAGGTGCTCAAACTGGCGCAGAGCCGCTACGGGCGAGGTCTGGCGCGTGAGTTGCACCAGCAGTTGCGCATTACGGCCGAGGATTACCGCTGATCTGGCGAGTTGCGGGGAGGCGCAACCTGGCGCCGGTTCCATCCGCGGCGGGTACCCATCGCGATGAAGCCGGGCGGGGCCCGGGGCCACGGTCGCCCGCCAGTGGTGAGCCGAACGGCAAGGTCCCTGAGGACGCCACCCGCTGCATCTCCTCCACCGGTTACCCGCAAGGCCGCGCAGCGAAACCGACGCGATGGTTGCGCTGCGCGGCCCTTTGCGTCACGGTTCGGGGAAGGCGCGGAGGGTTGGGCGGTGGGATGGTTGCGGAGGGACCTATCCCCCCGCGTCGCTCCCCGGAACCGTCGAGTCGGCAGGGCCGACTCTGAAACATGCCTGACTGACAAAATAACCAGGAAGCGCAGGGGTCGTGTTATGCTGTGGTCAACTACGGCATGGTATAGTGAAGGCGCCGCGCGTGCGGGCCGGCTTGCGCAGAGGGTTCGATGGGGAAAGCCATGGCGGTAAACGATCAATTGCAGTTCATGCCGCTCGACCTGGATACATTCACCGGAAGTGAGCGGTTCATGGCAGGCACGCGCCTGGGCGCAGCGTTCAGCCAGGGCATGCGTTCATACCTGCGAGCAGCCTATCCCGAAGCGATTGAACACTTCAAGGCGGCGCTCATCGCCGCGTACGTTGACGGTGAAGAGCAGGCCCAGATCTACGAGCGTGAGCGAGCCATCATCTACCTCTACATCGGCAACGCCCTGGCTTTTCAAGAAGACTGGGACGGCGCGTTGCGCGAATACCTCGAAGCAGTTCAGACCGACGCGCAACTGGCCGAGGCGCACTACAACCTGGGTGTGGCCTTTGCGGCGCTGAACCAGATTGACCGGGCAATCGCGGCCTTCAAAGAGACCCTGGAGCACAACCCCAAACTCTACGAAGCGCACTTTGCCCTGGGGCGCTGCTATCAGAAGATCGACGACGCGGGACGGGCCTACATTCACTACAACAGCGCGTGTAACGCTCGTCCCCAGGCAGCCGAGCCACGCTACTATATGGGCCTGAT
>JAOACN010000376.1 GCA_026417815.1 Chloroflexaceae bacterium
GCCCCGGTTCAGACCGTCGTGACACCCGTCTGGACCCACGAGGCCGAGGCGATGCTGAAGAAGGTGCCCTTCTTCGTGCGGGGACGGGTGCGCGCCAATGTCGAGAAGTACGCCCGCGAGCGCGGTCACGCCGAGATCACCGCCGATGTGCTGCTCGCCGCCAAGGAGGCGCTGGGGGCGTGAGGCAGGCTGGCTGCGCCGTAAGGCCGAAGCGCCACGCCAATGCTTCGGCCCGGCAAGACCGAAGCGCCACGCCAATGCTTCGGCCCGGCAAGACCGAAGCGCCACGCCAATGTTTCGGCCCGGCAAGACCGAAGCGCCACGCCAATGCTTCGGCCCAACAGAGAGAGACCTATGGCTACCACATCCGCCCGACCGCTGCACGAAATCACCCTGCTCAGCCAGGCCGAGCGCTTCAAGGGTCGCCCGAAGCTCTGCTCTGACTGTGGCGTGTGCGGCGGCGAGTTGCGCCCGGCAATGGCGCGCTCCTGCGTCTTTGTCCACAATCAGCACGAGACCCTCGAATTGCGCCTTCACGGTCGGAACCGGCGCGATGGCGACGAGTTGCTGTTCGGCATCTACCGGGCCATCCACGTCATCCGCCTGCGCCCGGTCAACCCTCAGGCCCAGTGGAGCGGCGTCGTGACCGCCCTGGGCGCGCTGCTGCTCGAGCAGGGCCTGGTGGACGGCGTGATCACCACCCGGGCCGTGCCGGGCACCCGCTGGGCGCCCCTGCCCTTCCTCGCCCGCACCCCCGCCGAGGTGATCGCCTCCGCCGGTAACAAGCCCTGCCTCTCGCCGAACCTGGAAGTGCTCGATGAGGTGCGCGCCTGCGGTCTCAAACGCCTGGCCTTCATCGGCACCGGCTGCCAGGTGCACGCGCTGCGGGCGCTCGAAGCGGAACTGGGCCTGGAACGGCTCTACGTCATCGGCATCCCCTGCACCGATAACACTGCCTACCCCGACCTCATGCGCTTCCTCAAAGTGGTCTCAAAGTCGCCCGAAACCGTCGTCCACCACGAGTTCATGCAGGATTTCCGCGTCCATCTGCGCCACGAGGACGGGCATATCGAGAAGGTCAACTTCGTTGACCTTGATGTAGGGACGCTCGGCGGCGAGCGGGGCATCTTCCCCCCTGCCTGCCTGAGTTGCTTCGACTACCAGAACGGCCTGTCGGATCTGACCATCGGCTACATGGGCGCGCCGCTGCCGCCCGAGGAACGCTGGCAATGGACCCTGGTGCGCACCGAGCGGGGTGAGGAACTCTTCAACCTCATCCGCCCCTGCCTGGAACTGGGCCAGCCTACCCAGGGCGGCAACCGCCGCCCCGGGATGCGCGCCTACGTGCGCATGCTGCGCCGCCCGCCCCGACGCCCGCCCGCTCCGGTGCGCAAGTTCGTCGCCTGGATGCAGCGGTCCAGAGGGACCAAAGGTCTGGAGTTCGCCCGTGGGGTGATCGAGATGAAACTGATGCGTAACCTGGTCTACGTGCGGGACCAGCACGCCCGGCTGGAGCGTCGCATCGTCCCGGGCTACGTCTATCGCGCCCTGGCCGACGTCGCCGATGTCTATGAGGAGGAGTTCGGACGACCCCTGACTCCCCCGTAGAGCCAGACGGTGGGGAAACCAGGTTTCCCCACACCCCTGCCCGGCGCCCACCTGGGGGAAAGACTGGCAAGATGCAGCCCCCGGGGGACGCTCGGAGGGACCCGCGGCCTCCGCAAGAGACGAAGTGTCGTCGCAATGAAAAGCCACCAGGGAGAAAAAGGAGAGCAAGAATGAGCCTGATCCTCGCGGTCTACGGCAAGGGCGGCATCGGCAAATCGACCACCAGCGCCAACCTTTCCGCGGCCATGGCCCTCAAGGGCGCCAGAGTGCTGCAGATCGGCTGCGACCCGAAGCACGACAGCACCTTCCCCCTTACTGGCTTGCTCCAGCCGACGGTGATCGATGTGCTGGAGGAGGTGGATTTCCACGTGGAGGATGTGGTCCGCGAGGATGTGATCCGCACCGGCTTTGCCGGCGTGGATACACTGGAGTCTGGCGGCCCGCCCGCCGGCTCGGGCTGCGGCGGTTACGTCGTCGGCGAGACGGTGAAGCTGCTGAAGGAGTTTGGCCTGTACCACAAGTACGACGTGATCGTCTTCGACGTGCTGGGCGACGTGGTCTGCGGCGGTTTCTCCGCCCCCCTCAACTATGCCGACTACGGGCTGATCGTCGCCTGCAACGACTTCGACAGCATCTTCGCCGCCAACCGCCTCTGCCTGGCGATCGCCCAGAAGAGCCAGCGCCACAAGGTGAGAATGGCCGGCGTGATTGCGAACCGCGTTGATCCAGAGTTCGGCGGCACCGAGTTGCTCGAACAGTTCGTCGAGACTGTCGGCACCAGGATCATCGGTCGCGTGCCTTACCACGATCTGATCCGCCGGTCACGGCTTGCCGGTAAGACCCTCTTCGAGATGGAGGGCGAGGGCAAAGAGCTGTGCGTAAAGCCATTCTACGATATGGCCGAATACCTGCTCGGCCAACCCGAGGCGACCGTCCCCAATCCGCTCCACGATCGCGCGATCTTCGACGCGGTCGGCGGGTGGAAGTAGTCGGGATTGCTCTAACTTAGTCAGGTATGAGGGCGGAACGCACCCTGCGACAGGCTGAGGGTGCGTTTCGCTGTAAAAAAGGAAACTTACTTCACAGACTAATTATTCGTCCCCTCCGCACGCTCTGCGGTACATCTGAGCACGTGCCGGTTAACCGCTTAAACTCGTGTTGACGCCCGACTCGCGGCTGGACTATAATGCCTCTGTTATGCTGGTGGTGGCCCCACCAGATGGGAGGGGCGTGGGAGGGCTTCGCCCTCCCAGAAAAGCGTTCGGATAACCTGATCGGCTCTACGTTGTCGCTTGCCGCGGTTTCCGCTACCAGGAGGTTCGGAGGGGCCACACCGCTCCGAGTTTTCCCTTGTTTGGGCGCGGCTTCGCCGCGGCCCACCGGGAAGAAAAGATCTTCCTGGGCCTGCGGCCCCCGCAACCCCCGCCAGGGGCAACGTGACAAACTAGAGTTAGATCCGGAGGCTGCGCCCTCCCACCGGTAAACGTAATGGACACATAACGCGGAGAACATCACATGAGCAGCGTCTCGGGGCAGCGCGGGCGCAAAGTGACTGCGCGCAAGCAGAATCCTCTGACCATTTTCTACCTTGTGGTTGGCGCCATCGCGCTGATCGGGATAGCCGTTCTCGCCACCTACCTCTTGCGCAACCGCGCCAATCCGCCGATCGCCGCGCCTGCCGCCCCGGTGGGCCAGACGGACGAAGGCTTCTGGTACAAGGGCAACCCCGATGCGCCGGTCACCGTGACCGAATACGCCGATTACCAGTGCCCCTCCTGCGCCTACTACGAGCGCAACATGGCCCCGATCATCTCTCGCGACTACATCGAGACCGGCAAGGTCAGGTTCATCTACCACGAGGTGCCCCTCGACAGTCACCAGCATGCCGTGGCCGCCGCCGCCGCCGCCCGCTGCGCCGGCGAGCAGGGCAAGTTCTGGCAGATGCACGATATGCTCTACCTCAACCAGCAGCAGTGGTCACCCCTCAACAATGTGCAAAATGTCTTTAGCGGCTATGCCGGGCAACTGGGTCTCGACCGCGCCGCCTTCGACGCCTGTATGAGCGGCGGCGCCCAGGCCCAGGCCGTTACCGCGGCGGCCGAGGCGGCCTTCGCTGCCGGGGTGAACGCCACGCCGACCTTTAACGTGAACGGCCAGATTGTGGATATGCGCGGGCTTCCCGGCGCCATCGAGGCGGCCCTGCGGGCGGCCGGTCAGTAGCGATGGTTCATCCCTACCGAACATGTTCGTACCGCAGAGGGGCGCAAAGGGCTTCAAAAAGCTCTTCCTCCGCGCACTCTGCGGTACATCTGAAAACGTACCCGGCAGCCGCCAATTGACAGCCCGCATCCGCGCCGCTATAATGCCGCGGTTCCTGCCACAGCAGCGCAGAAATCAGGTGCCTCGTGCGTAACCGGGAACTTATTTCGCTCATCCTCATCGCGCTCGTGACGGCCCTGGCCCTCTGGATCAACCTGGTCCCCAGCCAGACGTTCCTGGGCCGCGATGTTAGCTTCCGCCTCGGTCTCGACCTGCAGGGCGGCATTCAGGTGTTGCTGCGCTCGACCGACCCCGAGACCACCCCCGATGAGATGGAAACCGCCCGCCGGGTGATCGAACGGCGCGTCAATGCCCTCGGCGTTGGCGAAACGGTAGTGCAACTCGCCGGAAACGACCGCTTGATCGTCGAACTGCCCGGCGTAGAGAACCCTGAACAGGCCATTGACACCCTGCGCGGCACCGGGCGGCTCGAGTTCATCGACTCGCAGGGCCAGTTCCTGGCCCCCGGCACCGTCGTTCGCACCAGCAATAGCCCCAACCCGCCCCAGTTGAGCGCCACCGAGGGTGTTACCGAAACCGTCGATCCCGCCACCCTCGGCCCGATCTACCAGAGTATCACCGACGGCGCCGACCTCGATACCAGTTCGGTCCAGCCGACCATTTCGCAGACCGGCGTCGCCAGCCGGCCCGCCGTGTCCTTCACCTTCCGCGGTGAATCGGCCACGCGCCTGGCCCAGTTTACCGCCAGCAACATCGGCCAGCCGATGTGCATCGTCCTCGACAACCGCATCGTCAGTTGTCCCGTGGTTGATGCCGCGCTGACCGATGGCTCCGGGGTAATAACCACCAACACCGTTGAGGACCGCGACGCCATCCTCAATCAGTTGAAGTACGGCGCCCTCCCCGTTCCCCTGGTCGTGGAGACCACGCGCTCCATTACCGCCACCCTGGGGCAGGAGTCGGTCCAGGCCAGTATTGTCGCCGGCACGGTGGGCCTGGTCGTGGTGGCCCTGTTTATGATCCTGTTCTACCGCTTCCCCGGCGTCCTGGCGACCCTGGCGCTGATCATTTATACCCTGATCAGCTTCGCGATCTATCGCTTCGTGCCCATCACGCTGACCCTGCCGGGCATCGCTGGCTTCGTGCTCTCGATCGGCCTGGCGGTGGACGCGAACGTGCTGATCTTCGCCCGGCTCCGCGAGGAGTACCGGCGGGGCCGCGACATCCGCCGCGCCCTGGAACTGGGCTTCGAGGAGTCCTGGCCGGCCATCCGCGACTCGAGTGTTTCGACCCTGATCACCTGTGCGGTGCTCTTCGTCTTCGGCAGCAACTTCGGGGTGAGCATCATCCAGGGTTTCGCGCTGACCCTGGGCCTGGGTATATTGATCAGCCTCTTCACGGCGGTGGTGGTGACGCGCACCTTCCTGCGCCTGGCCGCGCCGCTGTTCCGCGAGGACCGGGCCTGGCTCTTCGGTATCGATCGCCGCGAGTCGCTGGCGGCGCCGCCTGCCGGCCCCAAGGTGGTGTAGGACGGTTATGGAAAAACTCGTCGCCCGGCGTTACTGGTGGTTCCTCTTCTCCCTGCTGATGATCCTGCCGGGGATGTACTTCATGCTCCTGCACCCCCTGGTCACCACGGGGAAGTTTGCCTTCGGCCTGCGCCCCAGCATTGATTTTAGCGGCGGCGCCCTGTGGGAGTTGCGCTTCGCCGACAAGGCCCCCGGCGAGATCAGCGATGAGGCCGTGGCGGCCGTATTTGCCGCTCAGGGCTTCGATAACGCCCAGGTGCGCATGAGCCAGGTCGAACTGGAGGGTCGCCAGGTGGCCGACGCGATTGTGCGCACCCGCCCCCTCAGCGAAACCAATCCCCGCGAAGAGACCGCCGCGGTCGAGGCCGCCCTGCAGGCGGAGTTTGGGACGGTTACCCGCGAACGGCTCGAAAGCGTCGGCCCTACCGTCAGCCAGGAGAGCACCCGCAGCGCGATTATCGCCGTGGTCGTCGCTACGCTGATCATCCTGCTCTACCTGACCTGGGCCTTCCGCAAGGCGCCCCACCCCGTGCGCTATGGAATCTGCGCCATCCTGGCCATGATCCACGATGTGCTCGTTGTCCTCGGGATCGCGGCGATCTTCAGCACCTTCAACCAGCGCTTCGAGGTGGACGCCCTCTTCCTGACCGCTCTGCTCACCATTTTGAGCTTTTCGGTGCACGATACCATCGTCGTCTTCGACCGCATCCGCGAGAACCTGATCAATCGCCATCCCGCCGAGACGTTCGATAACGTCGTCAACCATAGCATCGTGCAGACCCTGCCGCGCTCGATCAATACCCAGTTGACCACCTTCTTTACCCTCACGGCGCTGTTGCTCTTCGGCGGCGAAACCATCCAGAACTTCGTGCTGATCATGCTGATTGGCCTGGTCAGCGGCACCTACTCGTCGATCTTCAACGCCGCGCAGTTACTGGTGGTCTGGGAGCACCGCGAGTGGCGCCGCTGGTTCGGCCGTGGCGGCTCCAGCGCCGATGAGCGCAGCGCCGCCCCCGCCAATTAGCGCCGTTCTCAGACCGGTTGCAATCCAAAATCCAACAATATGGTTATCACCTTCCTCACCGATTTCGGCTACGCAGACGCCTACGTCGGGGCGATGAAGGGCGTGGCCCTGGGAATCTGCCCCGGGGCCACGCTCATTGATATTACCCACGCCGTCCCGCCCCAGGACGTTCTCGCTGGCGCGCTGCTCCTGCCAGCCTATGTGCCCTTCTATCCGCCTGGCAGCGTGCACGTGGCCGTGGTGGACCCCGGGGTGGGCAGCGAGCGGCGGGGGGTGGCGCTTGAAGTGTGGCTCGGTGGGGCGCGGCAACTGCTGGTCGGCCCCGACAACGGCATTTTCTGGCCCGTACTGGTCGAAGCCGAGGACTTCCGCGCCGTCAGCCTGACCGAGGCGCGCTACTGGCGCCCCCAGGTCGCGCCCACCTTCCACGGGCGCGACGTGTTTACCCCCGTGGCCGCCCGCCTCGCCGCTGGTCTCCCGCTTGAGGCCCTGGGCCCGCCGATCAGCGATCTGACGCGCCTGGAACCGCCGCCGGTGCAGCGGGAAGCCGATGCGCTCCTGGGAGAGATCCTTACGATCGATCACTTTGGGAACTGCGCGAGCAATATCCGCGCCGGGGATCTTGCCGGTCTGGGGGAGGTGTCACGGCTGCGGGTGGTGGTGGCCGGGCGCGATCTGGGGCCACCCCGGCGCACCTTTGCCGACGTCGGGGTAGGCGTGGCGCTGGCGCTGATCAACAGCGCCGGCTACCTGGAGGTGGCCGTGCGCGACGGCAGGGCCGATGTGGCGCTGGGGCTGCGGCGTGGCGCGCCCATTCGGGTTGATGCCTTCTCCGCGCCGCCCGATGCCTGAGGGGCGTCGGTGGAATGGCGAAGCTCTCCTGCGGAAAGGGGCGTGGGGAAACCCGGTTTCGTCGCCTTCCTCCAGGAGTTGTTCGGACAGGCGCCTGACTCTACGTTGTCCCGTGCCGCGGCTTCTACTGCGAGGAGGTTCGGAAGGGCTGCACCCCTCCGAGTTTTCCCCCTTCCTGGTGCGGCGCGGCTTTGCCCCGACGCACCAGGAAGGGAGGATCTTCGGGGGCCTGCGGCCCCAGAGGCAACGTGACAACCTAGAGCTAATGCTCCACGTGCGCGTGCGTCTCCACTCGCGCGGCGGTGCTCGACACCAGGGGCGTCACCGGTTCGTGCATCAGCCAGTGGTAGCAGGCCATCGCCACCGGGGTGAGCAGCCAGAAGTTGAAGAGACGGAAGATGATCGCCGCGGGCAGCGCCGCTGGCCCGACGCCGAGCTGGGTGAGCACGGCGACCAGCGCGGCCTCCACCGTCCCGCCGCCGCCAGGCAGAACGTTGAAGGTTGAGGTGACCAGGGCGATACCAAATGCCGCCAGCATCATTCCGAAACTGGCGCTGGCCCCCAGGCCGATGAGCACCGCCAGCATCGCCAGGCTGTGCCCGCTCAACGCCGTGAGTTGCACCAGCACCAGCAGAATGACATCGCGGCGGCGGCTGGCCAGCAAACCCCGCGCGCGGGTCAGGTCGGCAACGATCCGCGCGGCCCGGGCCCCCGTCCAGCGTTGGCCGAGGATCCTGCCGATGCCCAGTTGCAGCCGGGTGACCCAGCGCCGCAGCACGGCCTCGGGGCGCGTGAGGAGGTAGATCGCGCCCCCGATCACCGTCACCGCCACCACGGCCGCCACCAGGCTGGCGATGGTGGCGTCAAGGCCGTGGAGCGCCAGGTAGATCAGACTGAAGGTGAAGACCAGGAGCATGGCGATCGCGTAGCTCAGGGTTTCGAGCGAGGCGATGAGCGCCGACTCGCCCGGCGAAATGCCCCGCCGGGTAAAATTGCTCATCAGAAAGGCATAGCTGCCGACGCCGCCAGCGGGGACCGACTGGCTGATGACGATCGCCACCAGCGCCGTGGCCCAGAGGCGGAGCGTCCCGACGCGATAGCCCAGCGAGTGGAGCACGATGTTGAAGACCTGCGAACTGATCAGGTAGCTGGTGCCGATCAGGAATATCGCGAGCGCGAGCCAGAGAGGACGTGCTTCATCGAGCAGTCGGAAGGCCTCGACGATCCAGGCCCGGTTCAGATAGGCGAGGACCAGAATGGCCATGCTGACAAGCACACTGGTGAAGAGCTTCCAGCGAAACGCGGGCATCAGCGGGTCCTTTCGTCGCGTGACGTTGTCAGGCATATGGACGCCGCCGGTCGGGGCCCGCAGCGGCACAGGCGTGAGAGGATGGCAGATCGGGTGTGACGAAACGTTTTGCCCGCGCCGCGGCCCATCGGCCCGCCGGGAGCCTGAGGGCCGCGGCCATCGTTGCCAGGGCCGCCTGCGCAGGCTGATAGAGCCCGCGCGGGCCGGCTTTGCAGGATGTTAGCCCGCGGCTTCAGCCGCCAGGCGAGGGGCGTCTGCAAAACGTTTCGCAGCACCCTGTCAGATCGGTATGGTAATGTAAGCTTCACATCCACACCTCCAGCGTGGTCTGTGAACGGGTTTTCTTGTCTTCCGCGGGGTGCGCCGGGGCTACCAGGCAATGTGAAACTCGCCTTCTTTTCCGGTAGCGGTCTCCCATGTGACCTCCACCTTTTCTACCGCGGCGTAATTCGGGCCGCTGTAGCACCAGCTTACCATCTGCTGTACGGCCGCGCGTGTGCCCTCAAACACCGCCTCGACCCGGCCATCAGGGAGATTACGCACCCAGCCCTGCACGCCCAGAGAACGGGCGCGCGTGCGTGTGTGCGCCCGGAAGCCCACACCCTGAACCCGGCCCGAAATCACCACGCGCGCCCGCACCTGTTCCATGGCCGTTGATCGCTCCTCAAAGGGTTAAACGCGCGATGTTCGGGCCTTTGCAGCCCAAACCACTGGCAAGTATACCCCAGCGATGGGAACGATGCAATCGGGAAGTTCTCCTTTCCAGGGCCTGTGCAACGTCCGGGGCGGCGCGGCGGCCCCGGACCCGCCGCGGGAGACGAACTTTGCTCAGGCCCTGTCCCCTTTCGGCCCGCGAGGGCAAATAATGGTATACTGCCAGCGGAACAGCAACACCGCGCCGATTGGTCCGCCCTGGAACCGCACCATGTCTGATCAGGCAAAGATCCGCAATTTCTGCATCATCGCCCACGTCGATCACGGCAAAACCACGCTCTCTGATCGGCTGCTGGAACTGACGAGCACGATCAGCGAGCGTGAACGCCGCGAGCAGCACCTTGACTCGATGGATCTCGAGCGCGAGCGGGGGATCACCATCAAGCTCAAGGCGGTGCGTATGCACTACCGCGCCGCCGATGGCGAGGTGTACATGCTCAACCTGATCGACACGCCCGGCCACGTGGACTTCAGCTACGAGGTCGGACGCTCGCTCGCCGCATGCGAGGGCGCGCTGCTGGTGGTTGACGCGGCCCAGGGGATCGAGGCGCAGACCCTTGCGAATGTCTACCTGGCCCTGGAGAACGATCTGACGATCATCCCGGTGATCAACAAAATTGATCTGCCCGGCGCGCACCCGGAAGAAGTGGCCGAGGAGATCGAGAAGGTGATCGGCATTCCCGCTGAGGAGGCGATCATGGCCTCGGCCAAGGAGGGCATCGGCGTGCCGGAGATCCTCGAGGCGATCGTCCGGCGCATTCCGCCGCCCCATGGCCAGGCCGGGCGTCCCGCCCGCGCGCTGATCTTCGACTCGCACTACGACCCCTACAAAGGCGTGATCGCCGCCGTGCGCGTGGTTGACGGCGCAATCCCCTCCGGTGCGCGGGTGCAGTTCATGGGCACCGGCGCCAGAACGGAGATCCTGGAGATCGGCGCCTTTCGCCCGGCGATGCAGCCGCTGCCCATGCTCAAGACCGGAGAGGTGGGCTACATCGCCACCGGGCTGAAGACCGTCGAGGAGTGCCAGGTGGGCGATACGGTGACCCTGGCCGACCAGCCCGCCGAGACGCCGCTGCCCGGCTATCGCCCGGCCAAGCCCATGGTCTTCGCCGGTCTCTACCCCGTGGATAGCAACGCCTACCCCGAACTGCGCGAAGCGCTCGAGAAGCTCAAACTCAACGACGCGGCCCTCTCCTTCCAGCCCGAGAGTTCCGCGGCGCTCGGGTTCGGGTTCCGCGCCGGCTTCCTGGGCCTCCTGCACATGGAGATCGTGCGCGAGCGCCTCGAACGGGAGTACAACCTCGATCTGCTGATCACCGCGCCCAGTGTGGAGTACCAGGTGCTGCGCACCGACGGCGAGATCGTCACCGTCTCCAACCCGTCGGAGATGCCCGAGGTCAGCAAGATTGCCGCGATCGAGGAGCCGATCGTGCAGATCAGCATTATCGCCCCCGCGCGCTACATTGGCGTCATCATGGAACTGGTGACCACCCGGCGCGGGGTTTTCGAGACCATGGAGTACCTCGATCCGACCCGCGTGCTGCTGAAGTACCGTATGCCCCTCGCCGAGATTGTGATTGATTTCTACGACCGGCTCAAGAGCAGCACCCAGGGCTATGCCTCGCTCGATTATACCCTCGCCGGCTACCAGGAGGCGGATCTGGTCAAGCTCGATGTGCTGGTCAACCAGCAGCCGGTTGACGCCCTCTCGCTGATCGTGCATCGCGACTTCGCCTACCAGCGCGGGCGCGATCTGGTGGAGCGTCTGCGACAACTCATCCCGCGCCAGATGTTCGAGGTGCCCATCCAGGCCGCCATTGGCAGCAAGGTGATTGCCCGCGAGACGGTGCGCGCCCTGCGCAAGGATGTGCTCGCCAAGTGCTACGGCGGCGACGTGACCCGTAAGCGCAAGCTGCTCGAAAAGCAAAAAGAGGGTAAAAAGCGCATGAAGATGGTTGGCAACGTCGAGATCCCCCAGGAGGCGTTTATGGCCATCCTTTCGCTCAATGAGAATGGGAACGGGGATCGTTGAGGTGTAACCAGGCTCCACATTGAAGGGAGTGGGGAAACCTGGTTTCCCCGCGCCCCTCCAACCGGCGTCAGCACCCTTCGAATGGAGCAGGGATGCGAAGCAACCGGGTCGCCTCGCTGATTAGCTCTACGTTGTCACGTTCCCCCTGGCAGGGGTTGCGGGGGCCGCAGGCCCCGTTCCTTCCTGACGGGGTGCAGCTTCGCCGCGGCCCGTCAGGAAGGGGCAAGCCCGGAGGGATGTCGCCCCTCCGAACCTCCTCGTCGCGGAAGCTGCGGCAAGTGACGAAGCGGTAAAGCCGCATACGTGTTTATCTAACAACTATGCACACTTCAGACCATCACACCCTCACGTTCCTCCGGTTCTGCGCCGGTCTGCTGCTCCTGGTCGTCCTCGCGGGATGCGCCAGCACCCGGAACGGCCAGCAGCTCGCCGCGCCCGATAGCCCGGTCATCGTGCGCTTCGGCGGACAGAGTTACACCATCGCTGATTTCGAGCAGCGCCTGCAGCGGGACATTGGCCCCGTCGTCGCCGATCTGGTCGCCCAGGGGCAGACTCGCGAGCAGATCGAGCAACTGGCCAACGAGGCCAATGTTCGCGTCACCATCTTCGATCGCATGATCCAGGATCTGCTGCTGCTCGACTACGCGCGCCGCAACGGCATCGGCGCCGACCCGACCGCCGTGGACGCCGCGGTGCTGCCGATGTTTTCCCCCGGTGTCGATGGCCCGCTGACGCCGATGACGGCCCGGCGCGAGCAGGTGGCGCGCGAACAGGTCGTGTTTGAGGTGATTGCCCGCAACACCCGCGCCGATATGGTGAAGGCGCGCCACATCCTCGTGGCCGACGAGAATGCCGCGAAGCAGGTGCTGGCCGATCTGGTCGCGGGCGCCGATTTCGCCACCCTCGCCCGTGAACGCTCCCAGGATACCGCTTCGGCCGCGAAGGGTGGTGAACTGGACTGGTCGCCCCGCGGTCAGTTCGCGCCTGAGTTCGAGGAAGTGGCCTTCTCCGCCCCGCTCAACACGCCAACCAGCGTGCAGAGCCAGTTCGGCTGGCACGTGGTTGAGGTCCTGGCGCGTGAAGCGAACCGGCCCTTCGAGAGTTTTGAACAACTGCGAGCCAGTAGCAACGCGCAGGTGTTCTACGAGCAGAGTTTTACGCCCTGGTACGAGGAACTGCGGCGCCAGGCCGAGAATAGCGGGATGCTGGAACTCGCCCCGGGCTTCGATCCGAACAGTGTGCCGCTGCCGTTCCCCCCCGAGGGCGGGACGCGCTAGGAGCTTCTTTGGATACCCTGGTTATCTGATGACGTTCCGGGAAGGTCTGGCCCTCCCAGACCACCGAAGGGTTTTCCAGACAGGCTTCCGAGTATGCCAGAATGGGATGCCAGGGTGCTTCCACTGAGAACCGGGGATCTCCTTGAGGCCGCCCTGCGCGCCCTGAACCTGGAGGCGCCGGCGGGCGTACAACTGTGGGTGGTGGAAGCGTTGCTCGCCGCGGCGCAACCGGCGGGGCTGCCTCCGCCCGATGCGCCGCCGCGAGTAGCCTCGTATGCGGAGACACAGGGCCTGGGGACCTACGCGCCGCCCGCCGTTCCCTTCCCCCTGCTGGCCAGCGTACCCGCGCTGCTAGCGGGCGCGCCGGGCGCCGACTGGCCCGCCGTGGCGCGTCTCCTGCTCGTGCGCTATCCCCACGCGCATCAGGTGCGCCTGGCGAGCCTCGACGCCGCTGGCGCGCCCCTGAGCCGCGATGAGCGCCCCCTTGCCCGGGCAACCGGGTGGCACGCCGACGCCGCCGCGTCGCTGCACGTCTGGTACCTGCCCCCTCTGCCCGCCAGCGACGACCTGCGGAGCGCCGAAGGTCTGCGCTGGCTGGCAGGCGCTCCGATGGCGGCGCTGGCGGAGCTGCTCGGCGAGCAGCCCGATGGCATCGAGGATGCCCTCCGCATGGAGCTGCGGCTGCTGGCGCATGCGGAGCAGGGAGCAGGCG
>JAOACN010000640.1 GCA_026417815.1 Chloroflexaceae bacterium
GCCCCTAGGCTGAGCGGAGCGGAGCGCCCCGGGCGGCCACCGCGGCGATCTTCGGTAGGGTTGGGTTGCTGAGACCTGCAACTCTGACCTTGGACCGACCACGATGACCGACGAGACGATGGCCCTTCGGCAGATGCTGGAGAAGGGCTCCGACGCGACCTTTCTGCGCGAGATGATCGGCTTTGCCGCCCAGCGCCTGATGGAGTTGGAGGTGGGCGAGCTGACCGGCGCTGCCCCTGGCGAGCGCAGCCCAGACCGCCTGGTGCAGCGCAACGGCTATCGGGACCGCGACTGGCAGACCCGGGTCGGCACGGTCGAACTGCGCATCCCCAAGCTCAGGAAGGGCAGCTACTTCCCCGCCTTCCTGGAGCCCCGGCGGATGGCCGAGAAGGCGCTGACCGCCGTAATCCAGGAAGCCTACGTGCATGGCATTTCCACCCGCTCCGTGGACGACCTCGTCCGCGCCATGGGGATGGAGGGGGTGAGCAAGAGCCAGGTCTCCCGGCTCTGCACCGAGATCGACGAGCGGGTGCGTGACTTCCTGACCCGCCCCATCGAGGGCGACTGGCCCTACCTCTGGCTCGACGCCACCTACGTGAAGGTCCGCGAGGCCGGGCGGATCGTCCCCGTCGCCGTGACCATCGCGGTCGGCGTCAACGCCGACGGGCGGCGCGAGGTCCTCGGCATGGCCACCGGCGCCTCGGAGGCGGAGACCTTCTGGCTCGGCTTCCTGCGCAGCCTCGCCCGCCGCGGCCTGCGCGGGGTCAAGCTGGTCGTCTCCGACGCTCACGAGGGCCTCAAGGCCGCCGTGACGAAGGTATTCCGGGCCACCTGGCAGCGCTGCCGCGTGCACTTCATGCGCAACGCGGTGGCACATGCGGGCAAGACCCAGCGCCGCATCGTCGCCGCCTGGATCGGCACCGCCTACGCCCAGGAGGACGCCGCCGCCGCGCACGCCCAGTGGCGCACCGTCGCCGATCAGCTCCGTCCCAAGGTGCCGAAACTCGCCGCCCTGATGGATAAGGCCGAGGATGACGTGCTGGCCTACATGCACTTCCCCGCCCCTCATCGGGCGAAGCTGCACAGCACCAACCCGATCGAGCGCCTCAACGGCGAGATCAAGCGCCGCACCGACGTGGTCGGCATCTTTCCCAACGAGGCCGCCGTCGTCCGCCTCGTCGGCGCCATCCTGCTCGAGCAATCCGACGAGTGGGCCACCCAGCGTGCCCGCTACATGACCCTGGAGACGATCGGCGCCGTCAGCGATACTGCCACCGTCAGCCTGCCCGCCGTGGCCGCCTGACACGGCGGCCCAGCCCGCCGAGGATCATCACGCTCCTACACCACGCCATGGGACACGATCGTTGCTCCTGCGCATCGTGCTCGTCGCGGGGCGCGGGCCGGCGGGGTCCGATGCCCAGACCAGCCCGCAGCCGGGATCGCCCTCGCGGCGGCCGGGGCGACAGGCCCTCAGCGCCGGCCACCCACGCGCGCAAAGACCGCCGAGCCCGCCGTCGCGCGCGAAGCCGCTGGCGGCGTGGATAATGGCGCGGCTGGCGCCGCGCGGAGCGGCGGTTCGTGCCCGATGGCCTTGGCGAGGCACTCC
>JAOACN010000494.1 GCA_026417815.1 Chloroflexaceae bacterium
AGATGTGTATAAGAGACAGGCCCAGCCCTGACTGCCGACGCTGACCCGTTGCGGACTGCATGCTCCGCCGCTGGCGGTGATCCGGACGCGGTACCAGGTAGATCCATCGTCGGTGGCGCGTTGTTCGAGGAACTCTACCGCGTCGCCGGGGCAAATCTGGCCAATGATCGTCTCCGGGGCGATGCGCGGCTCCCGGCGCAGATTGCCGCCGACCAGCACCGTACCGCGGCCAATAATGGCTGTCGTCGGCGTGCCAGAGACGGGGGCGGCGCTGGCGCCTGCTGTGGCAAGGGCGCGAGCCGTGCGGGTGGCAAGAACGGCGGCGTTGCTTGTTTCGACGGCGATAGCGGTGGCGCTGGCGCTGGCCCGGGCCCGTTCAAGGCCGAAGCGCACGGCAAAGAACCCACCCCCGACAAGAAGCGCAAGCGCCGTGCCGGCAATCAGCAGGTTGGCGAGCGCGCGGAGCGGCCCCCCCCGGCGCGGCGCGCCCGGTCCAAAATAACGCTCCCAGTCTCGAGGATTGGCTCGTGGAGGCACGTGGCACCTCACATTCCCAGACCTGCGCCTCGGGTTTCCCCGCAGATTGTCGCGCGCGTTGCTTCGGCCCTCGCCCCCTTTTCCGTAAGGGGGTGGGGAAACCAGGTTTCCCCTGGCTGATCTAAATGCTACTCTGTCACTTTGCCGCTGGCGGGGGTTGCGGGGGCCGCAGGCCCCTTCGAACCTCCTCCTGGCGGAAGCCGCGGCAAGCGACAAAGTAGAGCTAACCGGGGTTGGGGGCGTCGGACGCCCTCCGATGGGCTACCGGATTACAAATCGCAGCGCAGGATCGGATGGTGCTCGCCAGTGGGAGCAAAGCCGAACCAGCGGTAGAGGCGCTGCGCGCTCTGGTTGTAGGCCTGGGTATTGAGCGTCACCGCCGTGGCGCCGCTCTCGCGCGCGTAGGTAATCAGATCGGCCAGGAGGCTGACCCCGATCCGTTGGCCGCGATGCTCCGGTAGAACGGCGATGCGTACCAGGTGCATCAGCCGCCCGCCAAAATGGGCCGTGGCATAGGCGTAGCCTACCACCTTGCCCTCGAGTTCGGCGACCACGAAGTATGGCCCCTGCTCAATCGCCGGGCCAAGAATGGTATCATCCTTGGTCCATTGGGGTTCAAAGCACAGGTGATCCAGACGCAGAATGGCCGGCAGGTCCTCCCGGGTGGCGGGCCGGATGCGCACGGCCGCGTTGCCAGTGCCGGGGATGGTAAGGCGTTGCTTTTCGTACGCCAGCACGTCGGTATCGTGCTGATAGCCCATGGCGCGCAGGGTGGGCAGGAGCCAGTACTCGATGTTGCCATCGCCGCCGAAGTACACATGGCGCACCCCCGCAGCCTTCAAACTGGCGTGCAGGGCGTTCACGAGGGCGGTGATCCCGGCGCCGCTTTCCGCCCCTTCGGCAAAGGCGACCGCGCGTAGCCAGCACGTCTCCTCGCTTGACCTGCTGATCAGCGCCACCGCTCGCAACTCGCCGCCAGCCTCAAGCGCCACGCCCAGACCTTCAGCCAGCAGCATCTCCAGATCATTGCCGCTCAAAAGGCTGAAACGCCGACTGCCGTCACGCAGCAGGCGCGAAATAGCGTACAGATCGTCACTGGTGACGTTGCGCGCTCGGGCGCGGCTGATGTCGAAACTTTTGCGAAAGAGCCACATACAGGGCAACCGGGTGCGCGAACCTGTCTCGGCCACGGCCTTCTCATTGTACACTACTATGTAGCTTCTCGCGGTGAGGTGGGCAGGACCAATCAGGGCTGATGCAACGTCCGCCTCCGGCGGGGGGTAAGAGCGGCTACGACCTCCGCTACGGTCATGTTTCGTTGGTTTTGGCGGCTACGCCGCCAAAACCAACGAAACATGCGGAGTTTGGGGCTCGCCCCAAAGGTTGGGCATTAGCTCTGCGAGACGAATGCTACAACGAGACTTCGTCTCTGCGGGGTTGCGGGGCAACCTGGTTTCGCCACATCGCTCTAACCAGCTATGTTCACATCAGACGGTCATACGCCTGGCGCACAACGCCGCGATGAAAACCGGCCCCCGTACCGTACGGCCGCAGTGCGCTGCGGCCTACCCGCCTATTTTCACCTCAGGATCCACGTATGTACGTTTACCTCTCAACACAGTGGCGGCGCTTGTTTGGGCTCAACGCTTCGGTCATCGAACCGAATCTCCTGGTAGGTGGTCAGTTTCGCCCTGAGCAGTGGCCAGAGTTGCGCGCCCTGGGTGTGCGCGCGGTGCTGAGCTTGCAGGCCGAACACGAGGATCGCTTCGCTGGCGGCGCGCCTGATCGGGCGCTGCGGCTGGCGGTGCAGGATTTCACGCCGCCCAGCCTTGAACAACTCGCCGATGGCATCGCCTTCATCAGCGCCGCCCATCAGGCCGGATTGACCGTCTTTGTCCACTGCCACGCCGGGGTAGGGCGCGCCCCGCTGATGGCCGCGGCGTACCTGATGTATCGCCAGGAGCTGGACCACCGCACCGCCCTCGCGCGCATCCGCGCCGCCCGCCCCATCATCGGCCTGAACGCACCCCAGATCAAGCGTCTGCGCGAACTGGAAGCGATTCTGCAAGCCGGGATCCGTGGGGATCAGAGCACTGACCGGAATGCTTGATCGATTGGAGGACGCTGAGCGGAGTGGCTCGCTGCGCTCGCGTCACCATCGTTGCGGGTCAATCTTTTCGAGAAACGCTAGAGCGCGCCCCGGTGGTATAATCTCCTGAGCCCATCGCCGGCCGATGGGAACGTAGGCTACGGAAGAGTTCCCCCCAGTGCGTATCGGTGTCGTCGGTCCAACCTATCCCTACCGTGGCGGCATTGCCCACTACACGACCCTCCTGGTGCACCATCTGCGCCAGGCTGAGCACCGGGCGCCACTCTATTCCTTCACCCGTCAGTATCCACGCTGGCTCTTTCCGGGCAAAACTGACAGGGATCCCTCAACGACACCGTTACGTGTGGATTGTGAATATATCCTTGATCCGATCAACCCGCTCACCTGGTTGCGCCTGGTGCGCCGGGTGCGGGCCGATCAGCTTGACCTGCTCGTGTTACAGTGGTGGGTGCCGTACTGGACGCCCAGCCTTGCTACCATTGCCCGCCTGATCAAACGCAGCACGAACCTCAAGATCGTGTTTATCTGCCACAATGTCGTCCCCCACGACGGGGGCGGCGTGCTGGATCGCCGTCTCGCCCTGACGGTGCTGCGCCAGGGCGACGCGCTGATTGTCCACAGTGAGCAAGACCGCCACCGCCTGATGGCCCTGTTGCCCCAGGCTCACATCGTCAAGGCGGCCATCCCCACCTACGCCCCGCTGGCGCACCAGGGGGCATCGGCGCCCGAACGCGATTTGCGGCGTCAACTGGGTCTGCCCGAAGATGCGCCGGTTTTACTGTTCTTCGGGTTCGTGCGCCCCTACAAAGGTCTGGAGTATCTCATCCAGGCCATGCCGCACATTCGCGCGCGCCTGCCCGCCCACCTGCTGGTCGTCGGGGAGTTCTGGTCGTCGCGTGAGTTCTACGCCCGCTATGCAAAGGAGTTTGGGGTTGAACCGTACATAACCTTCATTGATCGCTACGTGCCCAACGAGGAACTCCCTTCATTTTTTGGCCTTTCCGACGTCGTGGTGTTGCCCTATGTCTCGGCAACCCAGAGCGCCGTGGTGCAACTGGCCTTTGGCTTTAACAAGCCGGTGATCACTACCCGCGTGGGCGGGCTGCACGAGGTGGTCCACGATGGCGTGAATGGCCTGATCGTGCCGCCGCAGGATGAACTGGCCCTGGCCGATGCCGTCGTGCGTTTTTTCAACGATGAGGTAGGCGCCCAGATCCGTGCCCGGGTTAGCACGGGCGCCGCGGTGAACACGTACACCTGGAACGATCTGGTTCGCGCGCTCGAAAACCTGGCACAGACGCTTACTCGGGGTCCCGAGCGCGGTGGGTGAGGTACGTTGTGGCGCGACCCGGAGGATTGCACCACGGTCGGGCGCCTGGCAGGTAGAGAGGGAGGGGGTGGGGAAACCCGGTTTCCCCACCCCCCTCCGCTCTCCAGGCGTCAATGGATGAGCCGGCGCGCCCTGGTTGCCGGACGTTGTCCTTCAGGCGCCGTTGCTCATGTCCGTGGGATTGGCGCCTCTTCGCCGGTCACCGCGTTGACCGAGTAGAGCCACTGGCTCCCATCGGGGGTTACCACGCTCCACACCGGTCCAGGCGACCCCGGCAGGTACACCAGTTCCAGGTCATAGGTTACCTGGTCATCAACGGTGATCCCCTTCGCTGGCGCGTTGGCGCGGAAACGCTCAAACACCGCGGGGCTGTCAACCGTGACCTTGGACATGTCAATCGGCAGTTGGGTCTCATCTTCCCCCAGGGGCGTGAGCGAGCGCATGCCGGTGATCTCTCCATCAACCACCTGGACGAAGTGGAAGGCCGGATCGTCAGGGCTCTTGAACTTGAAGAACCAGCCCAGCGTGACCGGCGGATTGCCCAGGTTGTTCAGCATGATGTGTGATGGCACGATCCCCAGGAAGTCAACGTTGGGATACTGTTGCCGCACATACTCGAGGGCTACCTTATAGCTCTCAAGCGCCGTCTGGCTGCGTCCATCGGTGTCCGGCAGCGCGGCGACGTCTGCGGGGCCGGGGTAGGCCGGGGCGGTAGCTGAAGCGTCCGCGGCCGGTCCAGGGCTGCCCTGGGCCGGCGCTGGCGAAGTGGCAGCGGAAGGTGTCGCCGTCGCCTGCGCGGTGGGTTCGGAGGGTTGGGAACTACAGGCGCTCAGCAGCGCCGTGCCGATCAACGCCGCCGCCAGAATGGGGGCCAGGATGAGCGAGCGCAGGGCAGCCGGTAAAAGCGCCGCGGCGCGCCGCGAGTGGCGCGCCTGCGCGGGCCATCTCCGGGCCCCCAGGGTCCGTAGAAATCTGTGCATGAATGCCATCTCCCTGGTGACATCCGGCAACGTTGCGTAAGCTGGTTGCCACAGAAGGGGTTGTCGGGAGGGCCGGGCCCTCCCGGAGCCTCCCATCATAGTGCGGAGGAGTGCGGGGAGACTATGCCTCCCCGCGCCCCTCCAGGCAGTAACGCGAGGGTAGACGCACCCCTCGCGGGCGCGTCTACCCATATCCTCAATTCGCCTCGATCCTATTCGGGGAAGCCCGAGAGAGCGAAGAGGAAGTCGTTTGGAATGAAGCGGGAATTGAATGAGGGCAACTCCCGTCCAGTGTTATGCTGGACCACGACCGCGAGAGGCTGGGACGGGCTCGACTCAACCGTGCCGCCAGTCTGGACGCGGTTGCTGCCGAAGGGGTTGGCCGGATTGTTCGGCAGGTGAATGAAGTTGAACGTGCCGCCCGCCGGGATAGGTGACGGCGTGGACCAGGTGCGCCCGTCGCCGTAGCGCAGCGTGAGCGTAGCCGGCGCGGTCCCGACGTTCTGGACGGTCACTGAGGTAAAGAAGCCGAAGTAGTTGTTGAAAATGGCCGGTACGCGCACCCTGGGCGCCGTGGTGCTGGTCGCAACATAGCTCCCCAGCGCGGGATTCTCAGGATCGGCGACGTTGATGCTGCCGCGGGCCTTGCGCTGGATGTTTACCAGGGCCACGATATTGCCGCTGGCGCCAGCGTCAATGGTTGCGGAAAGCAAACCATTCTGATTACCACTCGCCAGGCCCTGGATGTTCGGCAGATAGAACTCGCGCGCCTGGTTCGGTGGAACGTTGAACGGCACCTGCGTTCCACTACTGAAGCGAATGTTGCCAGAGGCTGCCGTGGTTCCAGACAGGTTCTGGATGGTGATCGAGGAGACGAACCCGAAGTACTGGTTGTACAGGGCCGCGGCGAAGACGCGCGGCTGGCCGCTGGTCAGGGCGGTGAAGCTCCCCACGCCGGCATCGGCGTCACTGGTGGTCCAGATATTCGAGATACCGCCCAGATTGACGCCATTGGTCGACTCGATCACCACGCCGAAGAGACCGTTGTTGCCAGAAGGCAACGAGGCGAACAGCGGGTCAGCCGCACTGATCGTCAGAGCGGCTTTCGGCGCAATGGTGGGAAGGTCGAACGGCCCGAATTGCTGGCCGGTCTGGCTGCTGAAGACGGTCGCCCGAACGTTTGCGGGGCCCCCGCCGGCATTCTGAATGACCAGTTCGCTGCGGAACCCGAAGTAGTCCTTGTAGAAGCCCGGGAAGAAGAGCCTGGGGCCAAGCACGTCGGTATCCAGGCCCTCATAGGCAAAGGCCGACCATGGCGGAGCCGTGCCCTCATTGGTGGAGGAGTTGACCACCACCTTCACCGGCTGGGAGCTCTGCACAACCGCGGAGTACTGGCCGCCAGCCAGAGAAGTGACCGCTCGGGGAATGTAGAACTCTCGCGACGCGCCGGGGGCAATGTCGGTGCCAGAAGGCGGATTAAAGGTCTGCACCGTCTGGCCGTTTGCATTAACGAACTCAATCGAGTACTCATTCGCAGGCAGATTGGCCGTGCCAACGTTCTGGATCAGCACCGCCGATCCCCACTGGCCGGGCACGTTGGTCTGGCTTCGCTGCTGGGCGCTGGCCGGCGCCGACGGGAAGGCCAGCGCGCCAGCCACCACGGTGAGCGCCACGCCGCCCGCCAGGAGCCGTTTTACCGTTCTGAGCATTGATGCCTCCTTATACGAGAACGAACCTGCAACGTCGTCCCAACTTTGGGCACAGGCCCACTATAGCAGGCATTCAGCACCAGACTCAATAGCACCTATGGGGATTACCCGAATTGGCGATATGGCTTCAGGAAGCCGGAATCGCCACTAATACCAAAGTATTATCTGTAAGCTACGGCTTCGTTGCACGGTCGTTCAGGCGCCGGGTCGGGGGAGGTCGGAGGGCGCGCGCCATCCGCGCCGCCTACGGCGCCGGGGTGTGGCGGAGGGCCAGGGAGAGGACGACGGCCTGAAAATCCTCGGGCGTGCCAATGTCGTGGTAGGCGGCCCCGTGGAGCGGCACGGCCTCGATGCGCAGGCCCGCCTCCAACGCCGCGGCGAACACGTCGCTGAGCACGCACTCCGGGCCAGTGGCGGGCAGGGTGGCCAGGTAGTCGTGCAAAAAGGCGGTAAACCTGGGCGACCACACGGCCGCTCCCCACATGAATTCAAGGGCGCTCCGCGCCGGTTTATCTACAAAACCGATCACCTTCCCGGCGCCGTTGAGCGCCACCATGCCAAACTTGTGCGGGGCGTCGGTGCGAAACAGCCCCAGCGTGACATCCGCGGGCGTCTGACGGTGGCCCTGGGCCAGCAGGGCCAGGGTCTCTTGAGGCGCGATGATCGTGTCAGGCATGGCGAACAGCACGGTCGCGTCCCGTACCCAGGGCCGGGCCAGATCCAGCGCGAAGGGCATACCGCGCAGGTGGCGCTGGTACACGTAGGCCACTGCCAGGCCATACGCCTCCCCATCGCCGATGTAGCGCACGAGATCGGCTTTCGTCTCGCCGATCACGATCACCGCGCGAGTCGCGCCGGCGGCCCGCAATGCGCGCAGGTGGCCCTCGATGGCCGTCACGGGACGCCAGAGGGCGCTCCCGCCCTCCGGCACGGGGTGGAAGCCCAACGGCATGATCTCTTTGCTGCACGGAACGGGGCCGAGGCGCGAACCGCGCCCCGCCGCCGGCAAGAGCCCAACCAGTTCACCCATTGTCCGACCTCTCCACGGTGAGCCTGAGCCAGGCAAGTAGCCCCAGGCTGGTCACGACTTCTCCCACCGTCAGGAGCAGTTTGACGGTGATGGCGCAGGCGAGGGCCACGGGCAGCGGCCAGATCTGGGCCAGCAGCACCGTGAGGGTAATCTCCCGGGCGATTGCCAGAAAACCCAGGCTCAGGCTCAGCAGATAGCCGGCCAGGGAGGCAGCCAGCCAGATCCACAGGATCGTCGCCAGCATCGCCAGGGGCGCCAGGGTGTAGGCATTGATAATCGCCCAGAGAAACACCCCGGCAAGCGGCCAGGTCAGGGCGTACCAGAGAAAGGCGCCGCTCCAGCGCCACAGGCGGCGCCTTGCGCGCGCCCCCCGGCGTAGCCATACCCGGCCCATGACCAGCAGCCAGCTCCCCGCCAGCGCGGCGAAGGCCGCCGCTGCGGCCCGTGGATCGAGCCTGAAGAGCCAGACGATGCCGAGGAAGGCCGCATTGGCGCCGATCATGAAACCCAGTTCGTAGAACGAGGCCGTGACGGCCCGCCCCTGGGGGATGGCCTGGCGCCCGTAGTAGTGGGCGCGGTTGGCGATGTACCAGGCGATGGTGGGCAAATACTTCACCAGATTACTTCTGGCTACCGCTTCGACGTTCTGGCGGAAGCGGAGATCGCCGCAGACCAGCCCGCTGAGGCGATGCCAGCCCATCAGGTGCATACCGAAGGTCAGCAGGTAGATCCCCAGGGCCACGGCCAGGAAGATCGGGCGCGCCTGCACCTCGCCCTGGGGCAGATCGCGGTACATCCGGTAGGCCCCCACCGTGACCGCGACGAGCGACAGGGCCGTAATGACGCGCCAGATCAGGCGCCAGGGCAGCGGCAAGGAGCGCACCTTCAGATAGGGGAGGCGCAACCATCGCTGCAGGCGCCGCGCCGCCGAACCAGGGGCCATGGGTCATCTCCTGAATACAGCCGTGATGTTCGAGCCAAGACGCAACCGATCGATCAGCACGAAGTATGGCGCGCAGAGAACCCGCGCGGGCAGGCTGAACAGCGCGCCCCGGATCAGGCCAGTGAGGCGGTTGCGCCCCAGGGCCCGTTCCACCAGAAACATCAGGCTGGTCATCGTCGCCGCGTGACTCCCGTATACACAACGACGCTCGACCTCTTCCAGACCGTACTCGGCCATCAAGGCGCGCAGTCTATCTGAAGGAAAAAGGTACAGATGGCGGGGCAGTTCATAGCCGATCCACATGTGGCCAAAGAGCCGCCGGTCGAGGCTGTCCAGATTGGGGTGCGTCACGACCAGCACCCCGCCCGGCTGGAGCAGGCGCGCCACTTCGGCGATAATGGCGCGCGGATCGTACAGATGCTCAAAGACGTTCCACATGGTAATCGCCGCAAACGAGCCGTCGGGAAAGGGGGCCCGCTGGAACGTGGCCACAACCCCGGCGACCCCCGCCGTATCCCGCGCGTAGCGGAGCACCCCGGGGCTTATGTCCACCCCCAGCGCCGACCAGCCGGGGCAACGCGCCATTTCCCAGACGAAGTCGCCTGTGGACGAACCGACATCGAGCAGGCATCCGGCGGCAACGTGGCGCCGCACTATCCCCGCGCGCTTGCGCAGACCGTAGCGGCGCACCAGGCGGCGCAGCGGTCGCTCGGTGACCAGGCTCGATACATACTCCGGATAGGTATCCTCCGGATAGAGCCAGTGGATCGTGGCCGCGGTCGGGCGCGGGTGCTGGTACACGACCCCGCAGCCGCCACAGCGGTTCATCGTGTAGACCCTGGTCCCGCCAAGGAAGAGATCGGTGCGCCAGGCGATGGGTACAGGTTGATCGGCGCCGCAGACCTCACACGGGGCATGTTCGAGAACCACGCCCGGCGGCATCACCGCTGGTTCTAACCGCATTCACGCGCTCCACTGCGGACGCAGATCGTCGTGCAGGCCAGCGGCGGCAGCGACGCGCACTCCCTCCAGAAAGGTAGGGAGGCTGCCCACGTTGCCCTTGAGCGTCTCGCGCACCAGCACCCAGGCCACGTACCGCCACAGCAGGCCATCATCGTGGTGCTTGCGATGGTAGCGCACGCAACTCTGGCCGAAGACCTTCCACCAGCGCAGCGACTTCGGGCTGTTCTTGGTGCTGCGCGAAACTTTGTGCCATAAGCGCGCCCTGGCCGAGTAGACGATGCGGAAGCCGGCTTTCCGGGCGGCCATACAGAAGTCCCAGTCATCGTAGTAGAAGAAGTACTGCTCGTCGAAGGCCACGCGGGTTGCCAGTTCGCGGGTCAGGAGCAGGCAACAACTCGGCGCGAAGGCGATCTCGGCGTCATCGGCGAACGCGGGCCCATCGGGTTGCTGCCGCCCGCGCATCACGATGTTCGAGGGCATCCAGCGGGCATACGCGCCCGCCGACCAGATCCGGTCGGGCTCATCATAGTAGAAGATTTTCGGCATCACCACCCCGCAACGGGGCCAGGCCCGCGCCGTGGCGACCATCTGGGTGACAAACAACGGGTCACACACCAGGTCGTTGTTCATAGGAACGATAAAATCGGCCCCTTCCGCGAGGGCAAACCTGATGCCGGCGTTGTAGCCCGCGGCGATCCCGGCGTTCGTCGTGCAGCGCAACAGGCGCGCTTCGGGATGGGCCTCGGCGATCCGCGCCGGACTGTCGTCGCTCGAGGCGTTGTCCACGACCACCACCTTGTAGGCGGGGTAGGCCAGATCGCGCAGCGACAGCAAACATTCGTGCGTGTCGGCGTAGCCGTTCCAGTTGAGTACTGCCAGGTAAACGAGAGGGGCCGTCATCGTTCAACACCCTCACCCACAGCCGCGGCGGGCTCGCTCTGGTAGATGCTTGCCCAGAGCCGGGCCAGCAACGCCCAGTCATAGCGGCGGACATGCGCTCTGCCGGCTTCACCCATCGCCCGCCGTCGCGGCGCATCGTCGAGGAGCTGGCCTATCGCCTCGGCCAGGGCAGCAGGATCGCCGGGCCGCACCAGCACCCCCGCCGCGCCGTTGGCGAGAAGGTCCGCGCGATCACCCAGCGCCCCCGTGACCACCGGTACGCCCACGGCCATGCTCTCGAAGATTTTGAGCGGCGACCTGGCTCTGGCCACCGGATCATCGCGTACCGGATCGACGCTTAGATCGGCCAGGGCCAGCAAGGCCGCGGTGGCCTGGTGGGTCACATGTCCGGTAAAGTATACCCGATCTGCCAGCCCGCGCTGTCTGACAGCTTCCTGAAGGACGGGCAGATCCTCGCCGCCGCCGATGAGCAAGAGCAGGGCATCAGGATGGGTCGCCGCCACGCTGGCGAACGCTTCGACGAGCAAATCCACGGGGTGGTTCTGGAGGGCCAGGGTGCCAGCGTAGGCAACCACCCGCCGGCCCGTGAGGCCCAGGCTCGCCCGTAGCGCCGCGCTTACATGGGCCGGCGGGGCGCGGAAGCGGTCCAGCGCGACCCCATTCGGCACCACTACGATGCGCCTGGCGCCTGCCCGTTGGGCCAGCCTGGCCAGATGGGGGGTGTTGGTGGTGACGCCGACGGCCAGGCGCAACAGCGCATACTGCCAGAACGCGAAGACCGCCCGTTGCCAGGCCGCGGTGAACCGGTTGCTCTGCGTCTCGTCATCGTCGCAGTCCACAAAGAAGGGCCGCCGCCGGATCAGCGCGACCGCGACGAGCGCCGCCAGACCATTGATGGGCTGCGGTTTGCCCAGGTGGTAGACCTCGGCGGGCGATTGGAGCGCGCCCCGGATCATCCCCATGGTCGCCCCGGCGAGCACCCGTAGCAGGGCCAGGGGGCCAAAGCGTTCGGGCACACTGCCTGCTTTGCGGGCGTGCATTTGCCCGACGTACCACACCTCAACGCCATCGGCGGTGTACCTGCGGCAGGTACAGTTCCGCAAGTCGGGGTGGAGCGCCAGGAGGCGCACCCGGTGCCCCTGCGCCGCCAGCCCGCGGGCGATCTGGAAGTAGCGCCGGCCCGAGGGGCGCTCGATACCTACGGGGATGAGCAGGGTAATGCGCACGGCGTCGTGTTCGTATCCACGCTATGCCACCGGGGATGGCGCGTTCCTGACCGCATGGAGAAGAGGTCCCGATACCCGGGTTCCCCGCCGGGGCGAACAATCTTTCGCCCCGACGGGGAACAGCGAGCAACGCAGGTTCCCGGGAGGGCGTGGTGCTCCCGGCCCCTCCCGCAGGCATCGGGCGCTCAGCGAATGCGCCAGATACGCGCCCCGCCCGCGCTGTAGACCGGCTCGTACAGGGGCGAGGCATCCAGGCGCGCCGGATCGAGATACTCAGCGGGGGGATTGGCGGCCGGACCGTCGTACAGGTACGCATAGCCCCCGGCCTTCAGCGCCGCGACGGCCTCCACACTGTCCACGGGATGGTCAAGAACGGCGCGGTTCCGCTCAATCACCCGTTGCATATACTCGGGCTCTTCGGCGGCCTCAAAGCCGTAGGAGATAGGATCGAGATTGGTGCGTCTCCCGGTCAGCAGCGGGAGCCACCATCCCCCGTCCGTTCCCACATAGACGGCATCCGCATACGCCGGAAAGCTATTGACAAAGATCCGCGCATCGGGCGGCACGTGCTCGCGGACCCAGGTGGCCGCGGCCACGTCCGCCGGAGTGAGGAGCTGGTACTGCGGATCGACGATCCCGGCCTGGTACCTGACGCCCCAGGCGACGATCCCTGCGACCAGCAGGGCCTGGAGCCATGGCACGAAGCGACGTGGCTTGAACCAGGAATGGGCAAGCAGCCAGTGCAATCCCTCACCAGCGGCCACCAGGCCGGCGCCGGCCAGGGGACAGAGGACCAGGTAGGCGGCCAGGATCACCGCGAAACTTGAGACGATACCGGCGCCGTTCAACCCGATCAGGAACGGGTTGGCGGCGATCCAGGCGACGATGGCCCAGGCGGGGAACAGCAGGCCCATCCAGCGCCGGCGCGCGACGATCCAGACGATCCCGAGAACCGCGAGCGGCAACAACCCGTGGCCCAGGGCCCATTCGACTTGCTGCGGCGATTGATCATTGCCCGTTCCGACGCCAATGTTATTGGCAATAAAGTAACTGCCCAGGCGCAGTAACTGGCCTTCACGGATGCGCAACAGCCAGGGCAGGCAGAGCAGCGCCCCCGCGGCGCCGGTCAGGGCGCTGGCGCCGATCATGCGGACCAGGGCATGCCACGAGCGCACGCGGACCGCCAGGGCGTACAGCCCGTACAGCAGCTCCAGAATGGCGATCAGGAGGGCCACCAGGTAATGGCCGAGGATGACCCTGGCGGTCGCCAGCGCCGCTAACCCGCCTGGGCGAACCAGCGCGTGCCAGCGCGCCCCGGGGG
>JAOACN010000589.1 GCA_026417815.1 Chloroflexaceae bacterium
ATGTGTATAAGAGACAGCCTTTAGTGAGCGTGACCTTGAAGCCTTCGCGCCCTACGCCGATGTACCAGCGGTGCGCGAGGGGCGCATCGTGTTCTGTGACGGGACGCTGCTCACCTGGCCCGGCCCGCGGACGATCGCCGCGCTGCGGATGATGGGCGTGTAGGGCCGAAGGATCGGGCCTGGCTGCGCCGGGCCCGATCCTTCGGCCCTACGCCACGACCACTACTGGGTGAAGGCCCCCAGGTCATTCTTGAGCGCCAGCGTGGGCCGGTGGGCCGCCAGGGCATCGCCATCGGCGCCGATGCCGGCAATGAGTTGCCCGGCGCGCTCGCGCAGCGCCGGGGTATCCCCCAGCGCCAGGGCGCGATCAAGCACCTGCAAAGCGATCACCAGCCGCTGCCGCTGCGAGAGCAACCCCCGGGCCTCGGCGAAGAACTGCTCCAGGGGCACCTCGGTCAGGTAGCGCGTGGCGCGCCCGATCAGATCGGCGTCGTAGCTGAGACCAGGGGGGAGAAAGGCTGCCAGGCGCTCACCCTCGTACACGCTCGTCGCCCCCGCCAGATGCCCCAGGGCGACCACCAGCGCCGTCGCTGGCGTCAACTTCCCCGGCGGGTAGATGGCGTCCAGTTCCGTCCACGAACCCATGGTGACCTCCTTAGCACTGAGGTGAACCCAGCCCCTCACGGGATGGTCTGGGAGGGCCAGGCCCTCCCAGAAAGACCCTTTTGCATCCCGCCGCTGCGCGGCGACGAAGCCGCGTCGGACCTGGCGTGACCATCGCCGGTTGGAGGAGTGTGGGGAAACCGGGTTTCCCCAGACCCCCGCCCGCCGGGAGGGCCAGGCCCTCCTGGAACGTATTCGGACAACCGGGTTATCCAGACAGGCCCGGCGTGGCGCTCTTCGCCCGGTGCATACCCCCCTGCCCCAGATACAGCAGGGCCATGCTGGCGAGGAGCAGGGCCGCCCCGGCGACGCCGGCCGGCCCGAGCCGTTCGCCAAGCAGCAGGACGGCAAGCGCGGTCGAACCAAGCGGTTCGAGCAGGCTGACGATGGCCGCCGCCGTGGCCGGCACGGTACGCAACCCGCGCAGGTAGAGCACGTAGGCGAACGCCGTCGGCGCCAACCCCAGGTAGAACAACAGCCCCCAACCCGCGGGGGGATACTCCACCACCAGACCGCTGGCAAGGGCCGGCGGCAGCAACACGAGCGCGCCGAGGGTGAAGGCCATGGTGATTGGCTGCAACGGATGGTAATGCGGAGCGACCACCCGGCTGCCCAGCACCACCAGGCTATAGCAGAACCCGGCGCCGAGGGCCAGGGCGGCGCCGATCCAGAGCGCGGCGCCGCTGGACGCAGGCGCGCCGCCCACGAGCAACGCCGTGCCGCCGATGGCCCCGACCAGGGCCACGCCGGTGAGCCAGTACAATCGCTCACGCAGAAAGAACCCCGCCAGGAGAGCGGTGAAGATCGGCGCGCTACAGATATTGATCATCACCGCCGCGGCCACCCCCAGGCGGGGGATCGCCGCGAAGTAGCACAGTTGGTAGCCAGCGAACGCCGCGCCGATCAACGCCTGTCTCTTATACACATCTCCGAG
>JAOACN010000694.1 GCA_026417815.1 Chloroflexaceae bacterium
CCGGCGTCAGCGGTCCCCACCAGGGATGCAGGCTCCCGTAGGAGTTCCTCCACAGGCCCATTGGTCCAAGGTGGGGCGGATCGGGCGGAAAGCCCTTGATGCGCTCATAGGTGTCCGGGAGGCCCAACAAAAAGCCCGGCTGCTCCCAGGTGAGCAGGCCCCAGTGCATGTTGCGCGGCGCATCGAGAAACTGCGCGCCCGTCAGGAGTTGCACCACGACAAAGTGGCCGGCCAGCAGCGCCAGCAGCACTGGCAGGGCGGCGCCGCGCCACCGGGCGCGGACGGCGCTCCGGATCTGAGTTGAGTGGTGAGCGGACCGGAACACAGGAACCTCCCTATGCCAGCAAAGGCGGACGCCCGACCGCGCCCGCGGCGCGCTTGCAGGCATTCTACACGCTCACTGTAACCGGTGGAACTGCCTCGAAGCATTGAGCGGACCGACGACCCGCCGCCTTGCCTGTGAGCAGGGCCTGGTGTAGCATGTCTGAGATATGGCGAACCGGGTTGTGGAGCAACCTTCCAGGTTCCCTCGTAGCGCACCCTTCCAGGTTGGGCTACAAACGAAAGGACCCCCCCGTGCGGATTGCCGGAAACTACACGTTTGAAGCGACCCGCGAAGAGGTCTGGAGCGCCCTGAACGACCCCGAGGTGCTGGCGCGCACCATACCGGGGTGCCAGCGCCTCGAAGTAGTGGGCGAGAACGAGTACGAGAGCACCCTGAAGATCGGGATGCAGGCGGTGCGGGGCACCTACACCGGCCGCGTCAGGATCGATAACATCGTGTCGCCCGAGTCCTACGATATTCACGTGGACGGCAAGGGAAGCAATGGCTTTCTCAAAGGCGCGGGCACGGTAAAACTGCGGACGGACGGCGCGCAGACCATTCTCGACTACGGCGGAGAGGCGGTGATTGGCGGCACCATCGCCAATGTCGGCCAACGCTTGCTCGACGGCGCGGCACGGTCGTTGATCAGCCAGAGCCTCAAGGCGCTCGCGGAACAGATCGAAGCGCGCCGGCTCCATGAACAGCAACACCAGGCCGAGGTGGCGGCGGCGCTGGGGGCGCCTCGCATCGTCCCGGAGGCCCCGGTGACGATAGAGGCCGTTCCCGCGCCGCTTCCGGTCGAGGTCACGCGACGCACGATCACCGTTCCCGAGGGCCAGGGCCTCTCCGAAGCCGCCGTTGCCCGCGGCATGGTCGAAGACTTCTTCACCCGGCGCCCCTGGCTGCCCTGGATCCTGGTGGCCTTTTTGCTGGGGTATATTCTTGGCCGCCGCAGGGCGTAAGATCATTTGGGTACGACAACGAGACTTCGTCTCGGCGGGTCAGCGGCCCCGCAGGACTCCGCTACAATGAGACTCTACTTTGTCACTTGCCGTGGCTTCCGCTGGAAGGAGGTTCAGAGGGGTTGCACCCCTCCGAGCCTCCCCTACAATGAGAAGTCTCGTTGTAGTATTAGTACTATGAAAAAGTCGCAATGCTACAAGGTAACCGAATGAAATCCCTTTCATCTATACCCCTTCCTATTGAGA
>JAOACN010000731.1 GCA_026417815.1 Chloroflexaceae bacterium
CCTACCTGGGCGGCGGCTTCGGACGGCGCATGATCAGCGAAGTGGCAGTGGAGGCCGCCCGGCTCTCGGCTGCAGCGGGCCGGCCCGTTCACGTCGGGTGGAGCCGGGCCGAGGAGTTCCAGCACGGCTTCGTGCGCCCGCCCACCCATCACGTCCTGCGCGCGGCCCTGGGGCCAGGCGGGCGCATCGCAGCCATTGAGCACAGCCAGGCCAGCGGCGACGTTATCTTCCCGTTTGTTCCCGCCCCCGTCGGGGCCTTCTTCGGGGCCGACTTCGGCGCATGGCGCGGCGCGCGCATCACCTACGCCGTGCCAAACATCACCGTAACGTCCACGCGCGTGCCGCTGCCCATCCCCACCGGCGCCTGGCGCGGCCTCGGTCTGCTCGCCAACATCTTCGCCATCGAGAGCTTCATTGACGAACTGGCCCACGCCGCTGGCGCCGACCCGCTGGCCTTCCGCATCGCCCACGCTGGCGACGACGAACGCGGACGCCGCCTGCGCACCGTGCTCGCCGAAGTGGCCGAACGCACGGGTTGGGGGGGTCCCGTGCCCGCCGGTCGCGGCCGCAGCGTCGCCTGCGCGATGGATGCCGGAACCGTCGTGGCCCACGTCGCCGAGGTCTCGCGCACAACCGAGGGCGGGATACGCGTGCACCGGGTCTGGGCAGCGGTGGACCCCGGGCTGCCGATCAATCCTGACGGTGTGGCGGCCCAGACCGAGGGCAACATCTGCATGGGGCTGAGTTCGGTGCTTTTCGAGCGGCTCAGCGTGCGCAACGGGCGGATCGCCGCCGACAACTTCGGCGCCTACCCCCTGCTCAGCATGCGCGAAGCGCCAGCGATCGAGGTCGCCGTGCTACGCAGCGGCGACGTGCCCTACGGCGTGGGCGAGCCGCCAATGGGGCCAATTGGCGCCGCGGTGGCCAACGCCGTCTTCGCTCTCACCGGCCAGCGGCTGCGCGAACTGCCCCTCACAGGCGGATAGGGCGTAGTCGAGAAGGCCGACCGGGTGAACCACGCCGCGGGCGGCAGCGTGACCCTGGTGCGCTTTGTGCTCTGGAGCGAGGCGATGATGCGACATCTCATTGCGGTTCTACTGCTCTTTGGCTTTCTGCTGTCGCTGGTGGCGCTCGCGCAGGCCCGGGCCGGCAGTTCATTGGCGCCGACGTCTTTGCCGCCTTCGCCTTCCTTACCACGTCTTCGCCAGCAACCGCAGCGGCCGCTACCAGATTCGCTATCAACGAGCTCGTAGAACTGCACCAGGACGGCGAGAGCCACTGGCCACTGGCCGGATGGTGGCCCTGGCCGTTGTAAACTGTTGCGAAGACCATTCCATAAAACTGCGCATCCACTCTTCGCTACACGTTTGTAGGTAATTTATTTAGCTGATCTCTAAGGTCATTTACCTCATGTTTCTGGGATAATTCTATCAAGAAGCCTCGGAAGGTATAAACTATTCTTCACTTGACATCCACCCCTTTTGTCGGTATCATGCATCTCGCTGAAGCAATCAATCGACAAGCGTAGTACGACCTATACATCGAGCCAGCCACTCGACCCCGCTTCGCCCCGAAATGAGGTGAGGCTGTTATTTTCGTCTCTCCAGCTTCCAACTACCCACCATAATTATAGTTATAGTTTTTACGCTGCCTGAACTTGCTTGTGCCAGTTTGGGTGAAGTGCGGAGGACACAGATCTCCGCGAGATTTCGTTCTGCCTGCGACAGACTGATCCTGGCTTCCCCGGGACGCGCACCCGCCACAGGCGGAACGGGGGTGACGGGGCGGCTACGTCTCCCCGTCACTCTCCAAAGAGCAAAAAATAGTAGTACTCAATCCAAGCACATATGATGGGTCGGCCCGCGCCCAGAAAGGCCGAAGTGCTGGCTGTGCCAGTGCTTCGGCCCAGCGAGCGCAGCCCGGCAACAAAGCTCGGACGCAGGAGTAGGTGCTCTCGAGTCGTATCGCGCCATCATCAACTCAATAGCAAGCTTCGCCAGGTGAGCACTCGGGGGAACGCTCATAGCCTGCGAAGGAGCATAACCTGGCAGCGTGGCCGGTACGCCAGAGTTGGAACCCGCGCTGACCCATTGTCCAGCATCGTCTGGGCACGGCCAGCTGGAATGGACTAACTGTTCGATTGCTCAAGGCAGGGGGGAGGAATGCATATTCTTATCGCCAGCGGTGATGTGATACATGCCCGGATGACCCGGTTCTTGCTCGAAGATGTCGGCTACACTGCTGATCACCAGACTGACGAGCACGGTGTGCGCCGCAAACTGAAGCACGGCGACGTTGATCTGGTTCTGATGGATGAAGACTGTCCAGACGTCGGTGGCTATGAACTGTGCAGCGAGACGCGCTCCCGGTATCATACGCCAATTGTCTTTCTCTCAGAGAGCTGCGCGGTGGCTGACCGGGTGCGAGCACTGAAGCTCGGCGCCGACGATGTCCTGCAGAAGCCGTACAATCCGAACGAGTTGCTCGCGCGCATCGAGGCGGTGATGCGGCGCTACGGCGACGAAGATCTGCGCATCCATACTGCCTATCACCCCATCACGGTCGGTCCGCTCAACCTTGACCCCGTCCAGCGCCGGGTGGTGATCCACGGACGCCGCGAGCAGACCCTTACCGAGCGCGAGTTCCAACTGCTCTACTACCTGGTCCAGAACGCGAGTTGCGTGCTCAGTTCGCGCCAGTTGCTCCAGAAGGTCTGGGGCCTGGATGATGTGACCGACAGCAACCTGGTCCCGGTCTACATCGGGCGGCTGCGGCGCAAGATCGAGGAGGACCCGCTCAAACCGCACCATATTATTCACGTGCGCGACCTGGGGTACAGCTTCCGGCCATAAGGCTTCAGAATTGGCCCTGCTGAGTACGTGTTCACACTTCTCCTGGGAGCGAGGGCATCTTGCCCTTGAATCCTGACAAGGGCGGGACGCTCTCGCTCTCAGGTCTGCGGGGTTACGCCAACTCTGAACACGTACCCTCCTGACTCGCTGGTTCAGCGTGGTTGCGGAGGGGCAAGACCCCTCCGCAATCCAGCCTGAGGGGAGGCTCTGGGAGGGCTACGCCCTCCCAGAGCCAGTAATCGGCCAACCCTGGTCTCCCGATGGGCCCTGAGCGACCGCGCCCAGTGCAACCTCGTGCAGGCAATTTCCGTTGGCGTGCAGTGAGCCGGCCTGAATAATCTGGTTGGCCAGGGCGAGAGCGGCGATGCCGTCTTCTCCGCTGACCACTGGCGACCGCCCGTTGCGCACCGCCTCGCAGAATGAGCGCAACTCCTCGAACAGCGGCTCGCGGCGCTGTACCTTCTGGCGGATGATGCGCCCCTCGCTCACACCCATCGTCGCCAGGGCTGGCCATTCCTTGCCTGCACAGTAATCGTTCTCGTAGAAGGTCAGGTCCTGCGTCAGGTAGTTCGCGACAAACATGCCCCGCTCGCCAATGACGCTCAGCTCGCGGATCTTGGTGGGCGTGAGCCAGTTGATGTCAAGAATGCCAATCACCCCGTTTGCAAAACGCAACACTGCCGAGAGCATGTCTTCGTGCGAACGATGCAGGTGACGGTGCAACTCGACGTGCATCCGGCTGATCGGTGAGCCAAGCAGATAGTTGAGAATATCCATCTCGTGGGTGGCAAGATCAATCGCCACGCCGACGTCCATGATCCGGGCCGGGAAGGGGCCCACCCGGCGAGCGATGATCTGGAAGATGTTACCTAGCTCGTGGTCGTCGATCTGTTCCTTGAGCGCAATGAGCGCGGGGTTGAAGCGCTCGACATGACCCACGGTGAGCAGAACGCCATTGCGGCGCGCTGCCTCAACCAGGGCCTGGCCGTCGGCCACAGTGGCGGCAATTGGCTTCTCGATCAACAGGGCCACGCCGTGGTCGATCACCTCGTGCGCAACCTCGTAGTGGTGCCTGGTCGGCACGACAATTGACACCAGGTCGAGTTGCTCCCGGTCGAGCATCTGGCGAAAGTCGGTGTAGGCGTGGCAACGGTACATCGCGCCGACGCGCGTCGCGGTGGCTGGATCGGTGTCACTGATTGCGGCGAGCTCGACCCCTTCCATGCTTGCGTAGACGCGGGCATGGTTGCGGCCCATGCTGCCGACCCCGATGACTCCGGCGCGAAGGGGGGCGTGCATAGCTGTTCCTCCAGACTTCGTCTTTCTGGCCGGGTATCAGCCAGAAACGTTTAGTGGAATCCCATGCGGCTTCGCCGCATAACACTGGAACGAATATAGTGATGTTCCTGGGAGGGCTTCGCCCTTCAAAACCCTCCTGTACGACGGGCGGGATGGCAAGAATGGCCCGTTACCGCCTCAGGACCAACGAACCCGGATTAGAAAGCGCCATGGCCCGAAATCACCACGGCAATGGTGCGGTAGATGATGTACAGATCGAGCCAGATGGAGTAGTTGCGGATGTAGTGCATATCCAGGCGCACACGGTCTTCGTAGGAGAAATCGCTTCGACCGCTCACCTGCCACAGACCGGTCAGTCCAGGCTTCACAGTCGAGAGGTTATGCTGCCATTTGCCAAATTTTTCCAGTTCCTGGCGGGTGATCAAGCGCGGACCGATCAGGCTCCTGTCCCTTATACACATCT
>JAOACN010000734.1 GCA_026417815.1 Chloroflexaceae bacterium
AGATGTGTATAAGAGCCAGGGGCCGCGACAAGCAGCACCGCGTAGAGGTAGAGCCGGCGCAGGGGCGAAGCCTGACCTTCGGGCCGGGCAGTGTCGCGGCGGATCACCAGCCAGTGACCGGCCCACAGGGGCGTACCAACAACCACGAGGGCCACGGTGCCCGCCAGACGCAACGCCGCGCCTTCGGCGCCGACGGGGGGACCACCCAGCCAGCGCTCCACAATGAAAGCCAGCAACCCGGATGTCCCGGCGCTGAGCATCTGCAACCCGATGAAGGCCGCGACGTAGAGATAGAGGCGTCGCGCTACCTGGATCGCCATGGATGTGCTCCTCACGGATTCTGGATTGGGATGGGTCGGCCTGCGCTCTGTAAGGCCGAAGCATTGGCTACGCCAATGCTTCGGCCCTCTGACGCGCCCTAGGCAAACGGCCAGCCAACGATGCGCCAGCTCTCGCCATCGCGCTCGAGCAACAGGTCGTACTGCATGCTCCACTGATTGCCGCCGAAGAGGCCCCCCGGCTCAAAGCGCGTTACCGTCACCGTCACCGTTGCGGTGCCATCATGGACGGCGACGCGATCCACGCGCATTTCGCCGTCGCGTTCGTAGCGTACCTGGTTCTGAAACTCGGCCAGCGAGCGCTCCTGTTGCGTTTTCGCGCTGAGAAAGGCGTATGCGCCGGCGTAGTCGCCGCGGTACACAGCGTCGAAGAACCGCTGGACCACCCCTTCGGGCGTGGAAAGCGGCGCGAAAACGGGCTGCTGGCGCGCGCTCAGCGGTATGGTGAGCAGGGCAATGATGATCAACAGCGCCGCCCCGCCAACCAGCGCCCAGAGGCCCCAGTTGCGGCCCGGCTGGCGCGCGCCGGATAGCGGCTGGTGGGAGGTTGCGTTGGTTTTCATATATGTAATCCCTTACGTGGATACATCGCCAACATCAAGCATGAAACAGGGGGTTTCCGGGAGGGCGCAACCCTCCCGGACCCGCCGGCGCGTGACTTATCGTCATCTCAGTATAGCAAACCCGTTCCAGCGATTGGGTTACTCTGACGCAATACGTTGTAAGCGTCCGTGCACTCAGAGGCAAGGGAGGTGTGGAGGGTGCAGCCTCTCCGCGCCCCTCCGCCAGGAGGGGCCTTGCACGCTGCAAGTACATACCACCTCGCAGACGCGCAGGCAGCGTTGGCGGCGGATCGTAAAGACCCCTTTCCCACCGGTATCGGTTTGTTCTCGCCATGGCGCATTGGAACAGGCTATACTGGATCTACGAGGGGCGGCTCAGCATCGATTGCTGCCCTGTTTGTGTGCGCTCCTCCCCCCTGCCGCCTCTCCCGGCTGTTGCGTATTCTGTCAGGCGCGTTTGAAAGATGTCTGAGGCTTCCGTCTCCCTGCGTTGTGGTGGCGGGAAGCGGAGGATATGAGTATGCAGACGATCCTGGTTCCTCTTGATGGTTCCCCGTTTGGCGAACACGCCCTGCCCATGGCCCTGGCGCTGGCCCGGCGCGGCGACGTGCAGATCGCCCTGGCCCACGTGCATCATCTCTTCGCGCCATCGCTTGCGCCTACCGGCGCGCCGGTGGTTGACCCGCGGGTAGACGCCCTGTTCCGCGAGGAGGAGGCGGCGTATCTGGCCGATGTCTCCCATCGCATCGCGACGGTCTGGAACGGGCCGGTGACGATGACGCTGTTGGAGACGCCGGTGGCCGAGGCCCTCTGCCAGCACGCGGAACTGATCGGCGCCAGCCTGGTGGTGATGAGCACCCACGGGCGCGGCGGTCTGGCGCGGGCCTGGCTGGGAAGCGTGGCGGACCGTATGATCCGCCAGTCGAAGGTGCCAATCCTGTTGTTGCACCCCGAGGACGGCACGCCTGACCTGGCCCGCGAACCGAAGCTGCATCACATCCTGGTACCGCTGGACGGTTCGTTGCTCTCCGAGCAGATCCTCCCCCACGCTACCTGGCTCGGGCGCCTGGTTGGCGCGCGCTACACCCTGCTGCGCGTGATCGAGCCCATCGTGCGCGGGTTCGCGGTCAACGGCGTCGAACCGGTGGTGGATGTCGAGGCGCAGGAACTGGCCTGGCAGCAGGCCAACGAGTATGTTGAGCGGCTGGCGGCCCGGTTGCATGGCGAAGGTCTGACCGTCGTGCCGGAGGTGCGGGTGGGCCGGCCCATCGCCGAGATCCTGGAATGCGCCGCCGAGCGCGAGGTTGACCTGATCGCCATGAGCACCCACGGCCATGGCGGACTGACCCGGCTCATCCTCGGCAGCGTCACCGAC
>JAOACN010000099.1 GCA_026417815.1 Chloroflexaceae bacterium
ATGTGTATAAGAGACAGCCGGGAGGGTGTGGGAGGGCGCAGCCCTCTGAGCCGTGACCTCCGCCTGCTGGAAGGGTGTGGGAGGGCCAGGCCCTCCCACGGTACCTGTTCAAACTTCTCCTGGAAGCGAGGGCATCTTGCCTTCGAATCCTGACGAGGGCGGGATGCCCTCGCTCCCAGGTCTACGGGGTTACCCCAACGCTGCACACGTACCTCCCACGAACAACACTTTTCATCCCCTCGTCGCGCGGCGTAGTCGCAGGGAAGGGTGTGGAAGGGCGTAGCCCGCCCAAGAATGGCTCTTGATCAGCCTGTCATCCCGCGGCGCAGCCGCAGGAGCAAGCAGAGCACAGAAACACCATGCAACCCATCGAAACCGAGGTCCTCGTCATTGGCGGCGGCGCCACCGGCCTGGGGTGCGCCCTGGATCTGGCCCTGCGCGGCGTGCGCGCCATCCTGGTCGAGAAGGGCGACCTGACCCACGGCACCACCGGGCGCTATCACGGCTTGCTGCACTCCGGGGGCCGCTATGTGACGAAGGATCCTCAATCCGCCAGTGAGTGCGCCCGCGAGAACGCCATCCTGCGCCGGATCATGCCCCACTGCATCGAGGACACCTCGGGCTTCTTCGTCGCCACGCCCTGGGATGACCCGGCCTACGGGGACGTCTTCGTGGCCAATTGTCGCCGCGCCGGCGTGCCCGTGACCGAGATCAGCGTCACCGAAATGCTGCGCCGCGAGCCGCTGCTCAATCCGCGCATATCGCGGGTCTTTGAGGTGCCCGACGGGGCCGCCGACTCCTTCCTGGCGGCCCGCTCGGTGGCCCTCGCCGCTCGCGAGGCCGGCGCGGAGATCCTGACCTACCACCACGTCGTGGACCTGATCCGCGTGGGCGACCGGGTCGTGGGCGCCGTGGTTGAGGACCTGCGCGATGGGACGCTCAAGCGCATCGCCTGCGCCTGCGTGTTGAACGCCACCGGCGCCTGGGCGGGCAAGATCGCCCGTATGGCCGGGCTAACGGTGACCGTGGTCCCCGGCAAGGGTACGATGGTGGCGATGAACCACCGCATGGTCAACACCGTCATCAATCGCTGCAAACTGCCCGACGACGGCGACATCCTGGTGCCCATTCACACCGTCGCGGTGATCGGCACCACCGATGTGCTCGTACCCGACCCCGATGTCTACCGCATCGAGCCCGAGGAAGTGCAACTCATGCTCGATGAGGGCGAGAAACTGGTGCCACGGTTCAAAGAGTACCGCGCCCTGCGGGCATGGGCCGGGGTGCGCCCCCTCTACCGGGAGAGTGAGGCGGTGCGCGACCGCGATATTCCGCGCACCTTCAAGCTGCTCGACCACGAAACCCGCGACGGGGTCGCCGGGATCGTCTCCATCGTCGGCGGCAAATGGACCACCTACCGCCTCATGGCCGAAGAGACGGTCAATCTGGTCGCCCGGCGTCTGGGCAACACCCGGCCCTGCCGCACGGCCACGGAGGTGCTGCCGGTTCCGCCCTTCGAGCGTCACGGCCCTCCCGCCGCGTCCGGCGGCGCGCGCCACTACTGGCTCGGCAAATCGCTGGCCGCGGTGGAGACCGAGCATGCCTATGGCGAGTTGATCTGCGAGTGCGAGTTAGTGACCCGCACGCGGCTGCTGGCGGCGATTGACAGCGGCGCGAAGAACCTCGATGATCTGCGCCGCGACGTGCGCCTGGGCATGGGCCCGTGCCAGGGGGGCTGGTGCGTGTACCGCGCCGCGGCCCTGCTCTACGAGCGGCGCCACGCCGCCGGGCTCAGCCATGCCCACGCCAACCAGGCCGTGCTGCACATGCTCCAGGCCCGCTGGAAGGGCCTGCTCCCGGTGCTCTGGGGCGATCAGTTGCGCCAGGCGCGCCTCGATGAACTGATCTACCTCGGTGTGCTCGGCGCGCAGCACCTGGCGCCATTCGCCGAACCCGGCGGCGGTCTGGTGACCGAGCACCCCGCGGTGGCGACCGAGTGAGGCGTGGGGAAACCTGGTTTCCCCACGCCCCTGCCAGAGGGACGGGTCGGGGTGGGTGCAACCCTTTCGGGAATACCCCGCCCTCGGGGAGCTTGTGGTACGCACCATCACCAGATCCAATTAAAACCCTCTATACGGCAATCTAAAATCCAAAATCCAAAATCCAAAATCGTAAAAGATGCACTACGATACCATCGTCATAGGCGCCGGCCTGGCCGGCCTGATGGCCGCCCTCGGGCGCGCCGGGCAGGGCGAGTGCGTGCTGGTGCTGGCGAAGGGGCATGGCGCGACCCACTGGGCCTCGGGCCAGATTGATATTCTGGCCGGCGACGCTAATCCCCTGGCCGCGGTAGAGCGCCTGAGGGTCGAGCATCCGGAGCACCCCTACGCCCTTGCCGGGATGTCGGCGCTGGAAGCGGGCATTGCGCGCGTGCGGGCGCTCTGCGCCGATGCCGCCTACCCCCTGGCGGGCAACCTCCGCCAGCGCCTGCTGCTCCCCACGGCCCTCGGCGCCCTGCGGCCCACCACTCTGGCCCCGGCCACTATGGTCGCTGGCGAGTCGCGGCAACTCGCCGATGGCCGCCCGACGCTGCTCGCCGGCTTCCCCGAACTGCGCGACTTCTTTCCGCCCCTGGCGGCGGCCAACCTGCGCGCCCAGGGCTTCCCCGCCGATGGCTGCTACCTCACCCTGCCGCCGAGCGGCCGCCGGCAGGGCTTTGACCCGGTGGTCCTGGCGCGGCTGTTCGAGGCGGCGGAGTTCCGGGTCGAGGTGGGCCGGCAACTGGCCGTGGAGGTGCGCCGCGGCGGCTACGCGCGGGTGGGGTTGCCCGCCGTCCTGGGCCTGCGCCACGCAACCGAGGTGGTTCGTGACCTCCAGGCGCGTGCCGGCGCCCTGATCTTTGAAATCCCTACCTTGCCTCCGTCCGTACCGGGTATGCGTCTCTACCACGTGTTGGAAGAGGCCCTGCTGCGCCTGGGCGGGCGCATCCAGTTAGGCGCTTTCGTGCGGCGGGGCGAAGGGCGCGACACAATGCTGGAGGCGGTGTACTCCGAGGCGGCGGCCCGCGAGCAGCGTCACGTCGCGCGGCGCTGGGTGCTGGCGACGGGGGGCCTGGCCGGGGGCGGTCTGCGCGCCACCCCCGATGGGGAGCTGCGCGAGACGGCCCTGGGCCTGCCGGTGCGCGCTCCCGCCGGGCGCGCCGACTGGTTCGCCCGGCGCTTCCTCGACCCGGCGGGCCACCCCGTCTTCGGCGCCGGCATTGCCGTCGATGCCGCGCTGCGGCCCCTGGATGCCGCCGGGCGCGTGGTCTACGCCAACGTCGCCGTGGCGGGCAGCGCCATCGCCGGATTCGACCCCATCCGTGAGGGCTGCCTCGAGGGCGTGGCGATTGCTACAGGCTATGCCGCTGGCGCGACGTGAGACCGCTTGCCCCGGCGGGCAGGGGCGTGGGGCAACC
>JAOACN010000687.1 GCA_026417815.1 Chloroflexaceae bacterium
GCGTCAGATGTGTATAAGAGACAGGCCCCCTCCCTCTCCACCGTGGGTGGAGAGGGAGGGGGCGCCGAGCGCAGCGAGGCGGGGGAGGGTGAGGAACAGCGCCCCAACGCCGGTTCGCAGGATCAGGGGAAACCAGGTTTCCCCCATCGCTGCCGCCAGGGCCGCCGGGCAGGGCAACCGTCGTTGTCCCACCGGGGGACCCAGTTCCCCCCTCAACGCCACAGGGCATCCCAGATGTCCTGCAGTGTGGTCTGCACGCCAGCGATGGTCTGGCGGACGGGATCGGGCGACAGGCGCGCATCGAGGCGCGTGCGGGCATCGTTAATTACCTCGTTGAGCAGCGCGTGGGCCTCGGCGGCGTGGAGCCGGGTGATGAGATCGGCGTACACCTCGATCAGTTCGAAGCGATCGGCCTTGGGGGTCTCGTTCAGCAGATTCTCAAGGATTTGCCGCGTCTGGTCGCGGAAGGTTTCGATGGACATGGCGCGCTTCCCCTTCGCTGCGGAGTGCTTCTTCCATTATACGCCGGTGGGCGGCGAAATGTTGGGGGCAACGAGGGAAGCAGGTTCCGCTCACTCCTCCTCGGGCGCGGCGGCGCCGGGGGGCGGGTTGCCGGGCTGGAGCACCTCGCGCGAACGCCCGCCCTCGGCCGGACCGACGATGCCCTGTTGTTCGAGCAGATCGATCAACTGGGCGGCCTTGCTGTAGCCGATGCGCAGGCGGCGTTGCAGCAGGGAGGCCGAGGCGCGCTGGTGCTGGCGCACCAGGTCAATCGCCTGGGGGAGCAGGGCGTCCTGCTCATCGGCGCTGAGAAACTCGGCGGGCGGCTTGAAGGCCTCGTCGCCCCCGGGAGCGGCAGGCGCGGCGGGGGTCGTTCCCGGGGCGGCGGGACGGGGGCCGGGCAGCGTGCCGCTGAACGGCGGCCCGTTAACGCCGAGACTGCCACCGGGCTTCGTCGCCGCGGCCTCCTGGCCCGCCTCGGGCGGCGTGGCCTTGCGCCAGAACTCGACGATGCGCTCCACCTCGCGGTCGGACACATAGGTGCCCTGGATGCGCACCAGTTTGGCCGAGTCGGCGGCCATGTAGAGCATATCGCCGCGCCCGAGGAGCATGTCGGCGCCGGGGCCATCGAGGATGACCCGGCTATCCACCTGCGAGGTCACCGCGAAGGCGATGCGCGAAGGGAAATTGGCCTTGATCAGGCCGGTGATCACGTCCACCGAGGGGCGCTGGGTGGCGATGATCAGGTGGATGCCGGTGGCGCGGGCCATCTGCGCCAGGCGGCAGATGTAGGTCTCGGCCTCATCGGGGGCCAGCATCATCAGGTCGGCCAGTTCGTCAATAACGATGAGAATGTAGGGCATCGGCTCAAGGTCGGAGCGTTTGCGGGCCAGTTGCTTGAAGCCCTCCAGATTGCGCACCCCGTGGCGGGCGAAGATCTTGTAGCGACGCTCCATCTCGCGGGTGGCCCACTTGAGGGTGGGCACCACCCGTTCCAGTTCCGTCACCACCGGGGCCAGCAGGTGGGGGATGTGATTGTAGA
>JAOACN010000186.1 GCA_026417815.1 Chloroflexaceae bacterium
CATTCGAGGATGTATAATCCAGGGTAGTGCGTGAGGAACCAGTGCAAAGGGTACTCCTATGGCTCTCAAATATCGCAAACCGGGTCAGACGACCCCAACCCGATCCCTGCCCCTCACCGCGCCCGATACGGGCGCTACAGGAAAGTGGATGGGCTACCTGGCAATGCTGATTAGCATTGCCCTGGCCGTTGCCGTCTGGCTCGCGCCCAACCCGGCCCTGCAGGTCATCGTTCTGGTCGCGCTGGGGGCGCTACTGGCGGGCGTGGTGGTGATGGCCGTCCGGGTGCTCCGGGCAAGCGCCGGCGCATCCGAACTCCCGGCGCAGGTGTGGCCCCTGCTCGCAGGCGCGCTGGTGGCCGCGGCATCCCTGGGGGTCGTCGTGGCCCTCTGGCTGAGGTGAGAAGATTGGGAGGATTGGGAGGGTCCGAGAGGACTGCGCCCTCCAAGGAAATCCTTTTGTTCATCTGACAAGCCGTGAAAACTCCAACGCTACGACTGGTCATCATCGGGGGCGGGCCGGCCGGGGTGGAAGCCGCGCGCACAGCAGCACCCCATGCCTCGGTTACCCTGGTAAGCGCCGAGACGCCGGGGCTGTGGCGCCCCCTGGCGGGCCGCGTCTGGCTGGCCGCCGCGGCGGCGGGCGAACGGGCCACCCGCACAATCGCAGAACGCGCCGCCCGCGCGGTTGCCGCCTGGCAGGAACACTGCGCCACCCTGCTCGCCGGGCTGGAGGTGCAGATGCTCGCCGGGCGCGCCCGCCTCCTCGGTCCGGGGCAGGTTGTGGTCGAACCAGCCGATGGCGCGCCCGAACAGCATCTGGCTGCCGATGCGGTGATCATCGCTACCGGCGCAACCACGGTGTTTCCCCCCGGCCTCGAACCCAACCACGTGCGGATCCTCGCCGACACTGAACTGGGTGCCCTGGAGGAGACGCCCCGCCGGGCGCTGGTGATCGGCGATGGGACGAGCGGGTTCGAACTCTGTCACATCCTGAACTTGCTCGGCTCAGAGGTGACCTGGCTCGTGCCCGAGGAAGCGCCCCGCACTCGCCTGGCCTCGGAGGTGGATGGCTACCTCACGCGCCTGCTGGAGCGCCGGGGGGGGACGGTGGCGCCCGAGGCCAATGTGCAACAACTCGTCGCCGGTGAGCGCGAGGTGATGGCCATCACCGCGGACGGCGAACGTCACCTGGCTGACGTCGCCATGGTCGTGAGCCGCTACCGCAGTGATCCCGAGGCGATAGGGCTACCGGCAGATCAGGCCAGCGTAGATGTGTATGGACAGACCAGATGGCGCGGGGTCTACCTGGTGGGCGATGCTTTGGAGCCGTGCGCGGCCAGCGTGGCCATGGCCCAGGGCCGGGCGGCGGCCCTGCACGCGGTGCGCCGCTCCTCCGGCCCGGCGGATACGCGCCACATCGTGCTGACGTTCATGGAACGGCCGCAGGTGGCGAAACTCGGCCGCCTCACCACCGAGGGGGCCCACGGCAGCGTGACCGCGGCCCTTACCGAAGGTCTGGCCGCCCATATCCACGAAACACCCGAGGGCTTCCTGACCCTGGCCTGGGATCAGGCCGGGCGGATCGCCGGCGCGGTGGCGGTCGCTCCAACCGCGGCGGATATGCTTGCCCCGGTCGCCGTGGCGATGCGTATGGGTATGCGCCTGGAGGATCTGGCCTCCAGTTACGGCCCGCACCCCTCGCTCAGCGAACTGGCCGGCCTGGCCGCCCGTAAGATGGATCGGTGACGTTTCGGCAGGGGCGCGGGGAAACCCGGTTTCCCCTGCTCTCCTCCACCCGCCGCTACCGCCCCCGCCCGCCGGCAGGGGCGCGGGGAAACCCGGTTTCCCCTGCTCTCCTCCACCCACCGCCGACGCCCGCCGGCAGGGGCACGGGGAAACCCGGTTTCCCCAGGTTCACTCCAGCGGCGCAACCC
>JAOACN010000206.1 GCA_026417815.1 Chloroflexaceae bacterium
TCAGCGGCCTGAGCGGGGCCTGGCTGGCCGCGCGCATTCCGCAGCGCTATCTGCGCCCGCAGTCCTGGCTGATGCGTGCGGTGGCGCTGTTTGGCCTGTACTGCCTGTACGTGCTGTGGAGCGACGAAATGGGCTTTGCCATCAACCTGCCCTACCAGTACGCGCTGGGTGCTTTCCTGGCGGCGTGCCTGCTGGTGTTTGCCGCGCGCAGCCTGCGCCCGGCTCCTGCGGCAGGCTGAGGCGGCCCCTGGCATGGACACGCTGCAGCGCTTTCTCGACGCCCAGGCGCCCGTTTATGCCACGGTGTGCGCCGAGCTGCGCGCCGGCTGCAAGCAAAGCCACTGGATGTGGTTCATCTTTCCGCAGCTGCGCGGCCTGGGGCACAGCGCGATGGCGCAGCGCTATGGCATCGCCGACCGCGCCGAAGCGCTGGCCTATGCCCGCCATCCGGTGCTGGGCCAGCGCCTGCGCGATTGCCTGGGGCTGCTGCTGGCGCACCGCGGCCGCAGCGCCCAGGCCCTGCTGGGCGAGGTCGATGCGCTGAAGCTGCGCTCCTGCGCCACGCTGTTTGCCGCCGTCGATCCGCAGCAGCCGCTGTATGCGCAGGTGCTGCGCCAGTTCTATGGCGGGCAGCCCGACGCGCGCACCCTGCAACTGCTGGCGCAGCAGCCATGAGCGAATGGCTGCCCCTGCTGCTGGTGTGCGCCGTGGGCCTGGGCGCGGGGGTGCTGGGCGGCGTCATCGGCTTTGGCACCACCATCGTGCTGATGCCGCCGCTCGTGCATTTCTACGGCCCCATGGTGGCCGTGCCGGTGATCGCGCTGGTGGCCATCGTGGCCAACCTGGCGCGCGTGGCCCTGTGGTGGCGCGCGATCGACTGGCGGCTGTGCGCCACCTACGCCGCCACCAGCGTGCCGGCGGTGGTGCTGGGCGCGCACACGCTGGTGCAGCTCGATGCCCGCCTCATCGAACTGGTGCTGGGCGGCTTTCTGCTGCTGATGATCCCGGCGCGGCGCTGGCTGCGCCGCATGAACTTCAGGCCGCGGCTGGCGCACATGGCGCTGGTGGGCGCGGCCATCGGCTATCTCACGGGCATCGTGGCTTCCACCGGGGCCATCAACACCCCCTTCTTCCTGGCCTATGGGCTGGTCAAGGGCGCCTATATCGGCACCGAGGCGGCAAGCTCGCTGGCCGTGTTTCTGGCCAAGGGCGCGGCCTTTCACCAGCTGGGCGTGATCGACCACCGCGCCATCGCCCAGGGCCTGCTGATCGGCGCTTTCGTCTTTGCCGGCTCCACCCTGTCGCGGCGCATCGTGCTGCGCCTGCCCGAGCACCGCTTTTTGCAGCTGATGGAAGCAGTGATGCTCGCCAGCGGCCTGGCCATCCTCTGGATGGCCTGGTAGCGCGTGGCCCGCCGGATCAGAGCAGCGCGAACTTGAGCACGAAGATGATCGCGATCACCGCCACCATCGGCGGCAGCTCGCGCGCGCGGCCGGCCAGCAGCTTGATGGCCGCGTAGGAGATGAAGCCAAACGCGATGCCGTGCGCGATCGAGAAGGTAAAGGGCATGGTGATGGCCGTCACCACCGCGGGCGCGGCCTCGGTCAGGTCGTCCCAGGCGATCTCGGCCAGGCCCCTGAGCATCAGCACCGCCACATAGCACAGCGCCGGCGCGGTGGCGTAGGCGGGCACGGTGCCGGCCAGCGGCGCCAGCACCAGCGCGGCGAGAAAGAGCACGGCCACGGTCACCGCCGTCAGGCCGGTGCGCCCGCCCACCGCGGTGCCAGCGGCGGACTCGATGTAGGCCGTCGTGGACGAGGTGCCCAGCGCCGCACCGGCGGCAATGGCGGTGGAGTCGGCCAGCAAGGCGCGCTTCAAGCGCGGCAGCTTGCCGTCACGGTCCAGCAGCCCCGCGCGGTGCGCCACCCCGATCAGCGTGCCCGAGGCGTCGAACAGCTCCACCAGGAAGAAGGTCAGCACCACGGTGAGCAGGCCCACGTTCAGCGCGCCGGCCACGTCCATCTGCATGAAGGTGGGCGCGATCGAGGGCGGCGCGGCCACGATGCCGCCAAACGGCGTCAGGCCCAGCGCGATGGAGGCCACCGTCACGGCCAGGATGCCGATGATGATGGCCCCCGGCACCTTGCGCTGCTCCAGCGCCACGATGAGAAAGAAGCCGATCACCGCCAGCACCGGCCCGGGCTGGTGCAGGTCGCCCAGCGTCACGAACGTGGCCGGGTGCGCGGCGATCAGGCCCGCGTTCTTGAGGCCGATGATGGCCAGAAACAGGCCGATGCCGGCCGAAATGGCGAACTTGAGCGAGCGCGGAATCGCGTTGACGATGGCTTCGCGCAGCTTGAACAGGCTGATGAGAATGAACAGACAGCCCGAGATGAACACCGCGCCCAGCGCCTGCTGCCAGCTAAAGCCCATGCCCTGCACCACGGCGAAGGCGAAATAGGCATTCAGCCCCATGCCCGGCGCCAGCGCGATCGGGTAGTTGGCGTACAGCCCCATGATGGCCGAGCCCAGCGCCGCAGCCAGACAGGTGGCGACGAACACCGCGTCCTTGGGCATGCCGGCGGCGGCCAGGATGTCCGGGTTGACGAAGATGATGTAGGCCATGGTCAGGAAGGTCGTCAGACCGGCCAGCAGCTCGGTCTTGACCGTGGTGCCATGGGCAGAGAGTTGGAATGTGCGCTCCAGCATGGGCGGTCTCCTGGGGGGGCGGGTCGGGGCGGGGGTGGCCGTCGCCGGGGGGCGCGTCGGAGCAGCCGTCGTGGTTGCCGCGGGTGGTGTTGAGGTAGGTATGCGCGTGGCAACCTGACCGGCAGGCTGGCCCACGCAGCCGGCCAGCGCCGCGATCAGCATCAGGGCGAGGAAAGCGGTCCGGGCGCGCATGGTGGGCCTCCGCGAGAGAAACTGCTCCAGAACCTCAGAGGTTTGGCAAACCGGGGAGGTTCGGGTTACGCGATATCTTTAATGTATAGACGTTCGCGGAAGCGAAATTCGCACTGACATGCGGCTGAGGGATGCGTGAAGTATTCATAAGGGAGGTTTCAGCAGAGCGTGACGCCCCGCTTGAGGGGCGGGCCTGGGAGGGCGAAGCCCTCTCTTTGTCGCTTTGCCCCTGTCGGGGGGTTCGGGGGCCGCAGGCCTCCGAAGCTCTTCCTTCCTGGTGCGGCGCGGCTTCGCCATGCCGCACCAGGAAGAGGAAAGCCTGGAGGGTTGCACCCCTCCGAACCTCCTCCCAGCGGAAGCCGCGGCAAGTGACAAAGTCGAGTTACTGCCCCGGTTGGGTGACCAGACTTTCCGCGGGCACCAGGATCTTGATCTGCTGCGCCTCGTCGGCCCGCGCCCGGAGTTGATCAACAAAGGGTAGAAACTCCTCGACAAAGGCCTGCTGACCGGCCTGGGTCTGGAGCAGGTCGCTGCTGGCCAGGGGGCGCACCTCGGGCGGCTCGACGATCTCGATGATGTGCCAGCCAAACTGGGACTGCACCAGGCGTCGTTCGCCGCGAGCCATGCTGAACACCGCCTCATCAAAGGGTTCGACAAACAGGCCGCGGGGCGCCCAGCCGAGATCGCCTCCGTTGATGCGCGAGCCTTCATCGTCGGAATGTTCGGCGGCGAGGGCGGCAAAATCGGCCCCCTGGTCGAGCCGGGCCATCAGGCCCTCGGCCTCCACCCGCGCCGCCTCGACGGCGGCGGTATCGGTGAGCGCATCGGTGGCGATGAGTATGTGGCGGGCGCGCACCTGCTCCAGGGGCGTGTGGCGGAGGATCATCGTCTCGACCACCTGGTTGCGTTCCAGGAGGCGGCGAAGCTCATCGAGACCGCTGATGTTCTGTTCTTTGAGGAACGCCTCGAACTGAGCGTCATCGCCGTTGGCCTGGGTCGCCTTGATGCGCTCGATCTGTTCGGCGACCACGTCCGCATCGGCGCTGATGCCCTCTGCGGCGGCTGCCTGCACAATCAACTCGATCTGGATCAACTGGTCGAGCACTTCCTGCGGATCGCTGCCCGGCTGATAGAAGCGCACAAAGTCCCCGCGGTAGATCGCCGCCTCGCCAACGGTGGCAATCACCTCGGTGCTATCGCCCTCAACTGCCACGGGCAGTGGCAGGGCCGTAGGCGCCGACTGCATGGTGGCAAGCGCGGGGGGCATCTGGTCAATCTCGCGCAGGGGGCCGGAGGGCAGGATCAGACCAAGACCAACGCCGATCGCCGCCAGTATCAGCACCAGCCCGATAATCACCGGCCAGCGCGGGCGCCCGCCGGAATCGCTCTCTTCTGGTTCCGCCTCATCGCCGGTCTCGGTTTTCACCGATGTCGTATCAGTCTCGTCGGGCTCGGAGAAGGTTTCGTCACTTGCCCGCGTATCGCGCTCATGGGTCTGGTCGTCGGTCACCGGGGAACTCCTTGCCTGGGGGATACGGGATGTAGACTGTAATGCGGTCAGTCTACCACAGATTACTCTGATGTGAAAATAGGCGGGTAGGGCCGCAGCGCGCTGCGGCCGTACGGGGGCCTGCGGCCGTACGGGGGCCTGCGGCCGTACGGGGGCCTGCGGCCGTACGGGGGCCTGCGGCCGTACGGGGGCCTGCGGCCGTACGGGGGCCGGTTTTCATCCCCCTTCGCCCGGCGGCTGAAGCCGCGGGCTACCGCTGCGAAGCCCGCCTGCGCGGGCTATACCGGACTTATAATCCGCATCAGGCGCCCGGCGGGCCAGTGGGCCGCGGCACGTGCAGAACGTTTCGTTACACCCGGGTGGGAGGCAGGGCCTGAGCATCGTCCGTCTCCCGCGGCGGGGAGCGGGGCGACTGCGCCGCTCCAGGGAGTTGGGGCTCGCCACGTTGTATCAGCCCCGGGCGAAGCCAGATGTCTTGCGAATCCACCGGTCGATCCGGTAGAATGAACCAGCGCGCCCCAGAACCGTTCCACGGCCCGCCCAGGCGGGTCTTACTACCCGCCGAAAGAGTGCCTATGCCGCGCCTCTCGTTCATCTATCCCGAGATGCTCTGGCTGCTGATGGTGATAGGGCTGATCTGGGCCGTCGCGCTACTCCCGCCGCGCCGGTTAACTCCCGGGCGTTTCTGGACGAGCCTGACGCTCCGCAGCGTGATCGCCATTGCCCTGGTCTTCGCCGTGGCCGGCGCGCAACTCGTGCTTCCCGTGGAGCGCCTGACGACGGTCTTTTTGCTCGACGGGAGCGATTCGATGCCGCCCTCGAGCCGCGCCCAGGCCGAGACCTTCATCCAGGAGGCCCTTCAGCAGATGCCGCCGGGCGACCGGGCGGCTATTGTCGTCTTTGGCGGCAACGCGCTGGTGGAACGGGCCCCCAGTGAGGAGCGCCGTCTGGGGCGCATCAGTTCGGTACCGGTGGCGACCCGCACCAATATCGCCGAGGCGATCCAACTCGGTCTGGCCCTCTTTCCCGCCGATACCGAGAAACGCCTGGTGCTGCTCTCCGACGGCGGTGAGAACGAGGGCCGGGCGATCGAGGCCGCGCGTCTGGCTGCCGCGCGGGGGGTCCCGATTGACATTGTCGATCTCGCCCTTAACTCCAGCGACGCCGAGGCGCTGATCGCCCGCCTGGAGGCCCCCGCGCGGGTGCGCGACAACCAGCGCGCCACGATCATCGCCACCCTGGAAAGTACGGTCGCTCAGGGCGCCACCGTGCGCCTGATCGGCGATGGGGGGGTGATCGCTGAACGCCGCGTGGATCTCCAACCCGGTTCCAACGAGGTTCCGTTCCAGGTCGAGGTTGATGGCTCTGGTTTTCAGCGTTTCCGTGTGCAGGTCGAAGCTGACCAGGACGGTCGCCCGCAGAACAATGAGGCATCGGCGCTGATCCAGATCCAGGGGCCGCCGCGGGTGCTGCTCGTGGCCGTCAACCGCGCCGATGCCCAACCCCTGGCCACTGGCCTCCAGGCCACGAATATCATTGCCGAGATCGTCGCCCCGGAGATGATGCCCACCGACCTGGCCGGCCTGAGCGCCTACGAGAGCGTGGTGCTGGTCAACACCCCGGCCCGCGCCCTGCCGGTCGGCGCCATGGCCGCCCTGCCCGCCTACGTCCGCGATCTGGGCAGGGGCCTGGTGATGATCGGTGGCGAGGAGAGTTTCGGCGTCGGCGGCTACGGGCGCACACCGATCGAAGAGGCCCTCCCGGTCTACATGGATGTCCGCGACCGCGAGGAACGTCCTGACCTGGCCCTCGTCTTCGTGATTGACAAGTCCGGTTCGATGGACGCCTGCCACTGCGCCAGCCCCGATCGCGGCGCCATGCCCCTCCAGGCCGCCGGGACGCGCAAGGTGGATATTGCCAAAGAGGCGGTGGCCCAGGCTGCCGCCCTCCTGGGGCCGCACGACACCCTCGGCATCGTGTCTTTCGACAGCCGCGCGGTCCAGACGTTGCCACCGACCACCGGCGCGACGGTCGAGGAGGTGATTGAGGCCATTTCGAGCCTCGAGCCGCGCGGCTCCACCAATGTCCGCGCCGGTCTGCTAGAGGCCGAGGCCCTGCTCCAGGGTGTGGACGCCCGCCTCAAACACGTGATTCTGCTCACCGACGGCTGGGGGTCCGGTGGCGATCAGATAGACATTGCCGAGCGCATGCGCGCCCAGGGTATGACCCTCACGGTGGTGGCGGCGGGCAGCGGTTCGGCTGATTATCTCGAACGCCTGGCGGTTGCCGGGGGCGGGCGTTACTATCCGGCCCAGGACATGGCCGAGGTGCCGCAGATCTTCGTGCAAGAGACAATCACCACGGTCGGCAATTACATCGTCGAACGCCCCTTTGTGCCCGTGGCCATCGGCGAAAGCCCGATCCTGGCCGGTCTTGGCGGTCTGCCTCCGCTCTTCGGCTTCAACGGCAGCACGCTTAAAGAGAGCGCCCGGGCGGTGCTGGAGACCGACGATGATCAACCGCTACTGGCGATCTGGCAGTACGGGTTGGGACGCAGCGCCGCCTGGCTCAGCGATGCGCGGGGCAAATGGGCCGCGGAGTGGATCCGCTGGGAAGGCTTTCCGCGCTTTGCCGGCCAGCTCGTCGGCGCGGTACTGCCCACCCGCGGCGGCCAGGAGGTCAGCGCCGAGATGCAGGTGGCCGGCGCCGAAACGCTCATCCGGCTGACCACGGGGCCAGGGCAGGAAAACCTGGAGGTTACCGCGACGCTGATCGGCACCGACGGTTCCCGGCGTGAGGTCCCGCTGCCGCAGGTCGGCCCGCAAACCTACCAGGGTCGCTTTGAAAGCCCTGCTCCGGGAACTTACCTGGTGCAGATCAGCGGCGCCGCTGCGGGCCGACCAGTGTTGCAGGAGACAGCCGGTCTGGTGGTGCCGTATTCCTCGGAGTACCGTGGCGCGCAGGCCAACCCGGCCCTGCTGGCCGAACTCGCCGCGCTCACCGGCGGCGCGCCGCTGGCCGAGGCTGCCGCCGCCTTCGGTCGCGTTGATAGTGGCGTGATGCGCGCCCGCGAGATCGCCATGCCCCTGCTCGCCCTGGCGCTGTTATTGCTGGTCTTTGATATTGCCGTGCGGCGCCTGCTGCTGCGCCGTGAGGATCTCGCCGTGGCCCGGGCCTGGATGACCGCTCGCGCGGCGCCGGCCCGGCCAGCGCCCGCGCCAGCCGATCCAACTCTGGAGCGTCTGGCCGGGGCCAGGCGGCGGGCGCACGAGCGTATCGGCGGCCCCGTCGCGCGCAGGTCCCCGGCAGGGTCAACCAGCGGCGTTGCCGCCCCCGACGAGCCAGGAGAACCGCCACCACCCGCTCGTCCTCCGGTCGCAGCGCCTCCGGCGGCGCCACCTGCTTCGTCAGAGGACCCCCTGGCGCGCCTGCGGGCGGCCAAGGAACGCGCCCGCCGCCGCGCCGCGGGTGAGGAGTAGGGTGGGGGACGCCAGGTTTCCCCGCGCCCCTGCCAGGGCCCGCTTCTCCGGGCTTGCACACAGGTGTGAACCCTGCCTCAGGTTGCGAACCCCAGTCCCCGTTCGCGCATGCTGACATAGCGGCCACGGCCAATCACCAGGTGGTCGAGCACGTCCACATCGAGGAGCTTGCCGGCCTCGACAATCTGCCGGGTGATCAGCACATCTTCGGGCGAGGGGGTCGGGTCGCCGCTGGGGTGGTTGTGGGCGACGATGAGGGCGGCGCTGTTGTGGCGGATGGCGCCCTTGAAGACCTCGCCAACGCGGATCACGGCGCTGTTCAGCGAGCCGATATAGATCGTGGCGATTTGTTGCACCTTGTTTTTGGTGTCCAGGAGCACGGTGCGGAGGTGTTCCTGGTCGAGGTGCCCCATTTCGACCATGAGCAGGGTGGCGGCATCGGCGGGCGAGCGCACCTGGAAGCGTTCATCGTGGCCGGCGATGAGCATACGGCGCCCGACTTCGAGGGCCGCCTTGAGGGTGGCGGCCTTGGCGGCGCCAAGACCGTGGCGGCGGCAGAGGTCGAGGTAATCGGCGTTGAGCAGCCCGGGCCAGCCGCCGTACTCGGCGAGGAGATTCTGGGCAAGGTGCAGGACGCTGGCGCCGCGCACCCCCACGCGCAGCAGAATGGCGAGCAATTCGGCGTCACTGAGGGCGCCAGCGCCAAGGGCGGCCAGGCGTTCGCGGGGTTGTTCGCCAGCGGGGAGTTCCTTTAGACGCAGGTGGTATTCGGGCATGGCGGCCTTCTCCTGGTAGCGGCGTGTCTACCAGATGTACCGCCGGTGAGGAGGAGAGGGTACGGGAGGTGGGGAGGTGGGGAGCTGTGGAGGTGTTTTTTCATCTCCCCACCTCCCCACCTCTATACCTCCACAGACGATCTAGGCGCCCACGGCCACTGCCGCCTCCACGGGGAGGCGCTCATCGAGCCAGGTGCGGAGGCTGGGATAGCGCAGGTTCAGGCCGAGGTCGTGACGCAGGCGACGGTTGTCGAGGCGCACCGAGGCCGTCAGTGAGCCGATGATGCTCGGGTCGAGGCCAGCGCGCAGCGCGGCGGCGGGCGAGAAGGTGCGGGGTGGCACCATGCCCAGGCGCCGGCGGATCTCGCTGGCGAGGTCGATCTGCCGCAGCGGCTCATCATCGCCGACGTTGTAGATCGCGCCGGGCTGGCCCTCCAGGGGAACGCGCTCAAGTACCGCGAGCAGATCGTCCACGTGGATGTGTGACACGAAGTTGCGGCCATCGCCGTAAATGGTGGCCAGACCAGTTTCCACCGCGGTGACCGGATCGCGCTCGGGGCCGTAGATTGAGGCAACGCGCAGGATAATCGCGGGGAAGCGCCGCTCGCGGGCGGCGCGCATAATGCTGCGTTCGGCTTCGGCCATCACCTCGCCAAGGAGATGCTGCGGGGCCACCGGAAAGTCCTCGTCAACCCAGGCCTCGCCCGGGTTGCCGTAGGGGGTCACATTCGAGGTGAAGACGTAGGCGGAGACGGCGCCAGCGCGCTCGCAGGCCTGGATCAGGTTCAGGTTTCCGCTGACGTAGGTGCGATGGAGGGCGCTGCTCTCGAGGACCGAACAGGAGGTAAGGTTGAAGACGTACCTGGCGCCCTCGGCGATGCCGGTGAGCGTATCCGGGCGGGTGAGATCGCCGATCCAGACGCTCATGCCCTTGGAGGCGAGCCGTTCGACGACCGGGGTGTCAGGGTTCAGCACCAGACCGCGTACACGGTGTCCTGCGGAGAGCAAACGTTCCGCGAGCCGCGAGCCAACATAGCCAGACGCGCCTGCGATCAGGTAGTACGCCATAGTCCACCTCGCATGGGCTGGGGGTGAGGCAGCGACACCGCAGGGCCGTCGGTGGGGCAGCATCGCCGTTCTCACCGCAACGACAGGGTACAGGCTGCCCTGACCGGCGCCCGCTCGCAGCTGTACGCGATCCGCCTGTTCAGGTGCAGTAATGCGTTAATTTTAGCATTTGTCAACCTGGAGTGCTACGCCTTCCGGCACGCCTGCGCCTGTGCATGCACTGTGCATTTGCTCCTGTGCCGATGGGCACAATCTGGGAGGGCGCGGCTATGTGGTCCTCATCCTCCCCCCGGCCCCCGCCTCTCCACCTGCGGTGGGGGTGGTTCCTCATCCTCCCCCCGGCCCCCTCCCTCTCCACCTGCGGTGGAGAGGGAGGGGGCGCCGAGCGCAGCGAGGCGGGGGAGGGTGAGGAGGTAAGGGCCGATCGGGTTTCCCCAGCTAATCAATCCGATCATAGGCCGGGAGGGTGAGGAACTCGACGAACTCGTCGCTGGTGGTGATTGCGTCGAAGAGTTCTGCGGCCTCTTCGTAGCGACCGTCTTCGTAGGCCGGGCCGAGGATCTCGCGCACCTTCTGGAGTTCCTCGGGCAGGAACTGGCGGAACAACTCAACCGTGACCTTGCGCCCATCGTCGAGCCGGCCTTTGGGGCTGCGGATCCACTGCCAGATCTGCGCGCGCGAAATCTCGGCGGTGGCGGCGGCTTCCATCAGGTTAAAGACGGGCACGCAGCCGTTGCCGGCGAGCCATGCGCCGAGGTACTGGATGCCGACGTTGATGTTGAGACGCATCCCGGCCTCGGTGATCGGACCCTCGGGACCGAATTTCAGCAGATCCTCGGCGGTAACGTGCACATCCTCGCGGGTGCGGTGGATCTGGTTAGGGGTCTTCATCACCGCGTCGAAGGCTTCCATGGCCACGGGCACCAATCCGGGATGGGCCACCCAGGTGCCGTCGTGGCCATCGTTGACCTCGCGCTCCTTGTCGGCGCGCACCTTGGCCAGGGCTGCCTCGTTGGCCTCCGGGTCGTTTTTGATGGGGATCTGCGCGGCCATGCCGCCCATGGCGTGGGCGCCGCGGCGGTGGCAGGTCTTGATGCTGAGGAGCGAGTAGGAACGCATAAAGTGCGTGGTCATGGTGACCAGGGCCCGGTCGGCCA
>JAOACN010000240.1 GCA_026417815.1 Chloroflexaceae bacterium
CCCCCCTCTCACGCTCGCGGGAGAGGGGGGGCAGGGGGGTGAGGGTTGTCAGCGCAGTGGAATGCCGAAAACCCTTTTGCGCTCGAAAAACCCCACACCTGAGAAATGAGGCGCCCCGGGCTTGATCGATCATCATCCGCGACAGCGGAGGTGGAGCATGGATGCACTCGCCCAACGGGCCAACCACGGCGCCGGTCTCGACCGGCTGTTGCACGCCTGGCAGGGACGTTTTACCCTGGGCCTCTCGCCCGCAGCCCTGATCCTTGCCTATGTTGACTGGCTCACCCACCTGGCCAACGCCCCCGGCAAGCAACAGGCCCTGGCCCAGCTCGCCCTGGCCCAGATTGTGACGTTCAACCGTTACGCCCTCGGGGCCGCCCTGCGTCCTCAGGCCCCGCCGGAAGATCCCGATCTGCCTGAGGATCGCCGCTTCGCCGCGCCGGAGTGGCAACTCTGGCCCTTCAATCTCTATGCCCAATCCTTCTTGCTCGCCCAGCAGTGGTGGAGCGCGGCCACCACCGGCGTGTCGGGCGTCTCGCGCCATCATGAGCAGGTGACCACATTTGTGGCCCGGCAGTTGCTCGACGTGATCGCCCCGACCAATTTTCTGCTAACCAACCCCGAGGTGCTCCACGCCACCTGGATGCAGGGTGGAACCAACCTGCTGCGGGGCGCGCTCAACGCCCTGGATGACTGGAAACGCTCCATCGAGGGGCGCCGGCCCGCCGGCGCGGAGCAGTACGTGCCGGGGCAAAATGTGGCGATCACGCCGGGGAAGGTCGTCTACCGGAACCACCTGATCGAACTGATCCAGTACGAGCCGGCGACCGAACGGGTGTACGCCGAACCGCTGCTCATCGTGCCCGCCTGGATCATGAAGTACTACATCCTTGACCTCTCGCCCCACAACTCCCTGGTCCGCTACCTGGTGGAGCAGGGGCATACCGTGTTCATCATCTCCTGGAAGAACCCCGGCCCCGACGATCGCGATCTGGGGATGGACAACTACTTCCGCGACGGGGTCATGGCGGCGCTGGACGCGGTAGGGGCGATCGTGCCCGGACGCAAGATCCACACCGCCGGCTACTGCCTCGGCGGCACCTTACTGACCATGGTTGCCGCGGCCATGGCCCGTGACAACGACGAACGCCTGCGGAGCGTCACCCTCTTCGCCGCGCAGACCGACTTCAAGGAGGCCGGCGAACTGACCCTCTTTATTGACGAGAGCCAGGTGGCCTACCTGAACGACATTATGGCCGTGCAGGGCTACCTGGACTCCTCGCAGATGGCCGGCGCCTTCCAGTTGTTACGCTCGCAGGACCTGATCTGGTCGCGGATGATCCGTGAGTACCTGCTGGGCATACGCGAGCCGATGAACGACCTGATGGCCTGGAACGCCGACGGCACCCGCCTGCCCGCCCGGATGCACGCCGAGTATCTGGTGCACCTGTTTTTGAACAACGACCTGTTCGAGGGGCGCTACCGCATCGGCGAGCGGCCCATCGCGCTGAGCGACATTCGCGTGCCGATCTTCGTCGTGGCGACGCGCACCGACCACGTCTCGCCCTGGCGCTCGGTCTACAAATTGATGCTCCTGGAAGATACTGAGGTGACCTTCGTGTTGACCACCGGCGGGCACAACGCGGGGATCGTCAGCGAGCCGGGCCATCCGCGCCGGAGCTACCAGGTGGCCACCAGTTACCCTAGCGATAAGTACGTCGATCCGGACACCTGGCAGGCGACCGTGCCGGTCCGCAGCGGTTCCTGGTGGCCGGAGTGGAACCGCTGGTTGGCCGCCCGTTCCAGCGGGATGACGGCGCCGCCACGCATGGGCGCGCCTGAGTGTGGCTATGCGCCGCTCATGGAAGCGCCGGGAACCTATGTGTTCCAGACGTGAGCAGGACCAAAAAAGCAACTGGGAGGGCAAAGCCCTCCCAGACTCTCCCACCGGTCAGGGGTATGGGGAAACCTGGCTTCCCCGGTAATGTACCTCAACCCGTCAGCGCCAGTTCGTCGGCCTGGGCGATTTCAATCGGGATCATCGCCACCCGTGGCGCGCCGCTGTCGCGAGCATGCCTGGCGCCGTTGTATTCGCTGCACCAGTACTTCCCATCCACCAGATAGGCGTAGTAGCAGGTGCTACCCGCCGGCACGGTCACCGTCGCCTCCCAGTACTGCTCACCCCGACGCATCGGGGTGGCCGTGGTGCTCCAGTTGTTGAAATCGCCCACAAGGTGAATGCTATCGGCCCAGATCTGCGCTGGCAGGCGAAACACAACCATCACCTGCTCGTTATTGAGTGGGAGTTGCACGATCATCGAAGTACCTCCTGTGGGTGTCCATCTGCCCGGCAAACGCCGCCGGTAGCGCCTGGGCACGCCGGAGGACATGGGCGGCTCTTCGCCATTGAAAAAGCCCTGCCCCGGTGATGGCCCACTCATACCTGGAGTCGGCCATCTGCGCTCTCCTCATGCCTGTCTGATCTGAGAGTACCATTCCTCACGCGCCGCGTCACTCCGTATCGCTACGAGACGCGCGTCACAAGCGGCGCGGATGCAGGGCTTTCCTATCGGATCAACCCCGTAGTTCTACGGATCGGGTGTGCAGTTCTAGGGCATTCTAATGGCAAATGGCGGACAAGGGAAGGCCGAAGCGCTGGCTGCGTCGGTGCTTTGGCCTTCCTAGCCCCGCGGGGTGCGGTACGGCCCCAGGTAACGCTGCACGAGCGCCAGGTCGAACTCCTGCTGGAGCCAGGTGCGGGCGCCCTCGGCAGTGGCCGCCAGGGCGTGGCCGAGTTGCCGGCAGATTGCGTCGGCGAGAAACTGTGGCAGCGGCTCCTGAATGCTGCTGACGCGCAGGGCGCTGCGGAAGGTCGCCAGCACCGCGCCGAGCGGCTCACGGGCAATCAGGGCCGCCGGCAACTCCAGGCGGTAGGCCGGCCCCAGGCCGTCGGGACGGTAGTAGAGCACGTAGATCTGCCCGTAGCCGCGCTCGATCGCCGCGCGCCGGTCGCGAAAATCGCCGATTGCCGGGCTGCGGTAGCCGGTCAGTAGATGCGGGCGGTCCTTGCGGATCAGTGGGACCGGCAGCGCGTATTCGCCGGGGTTGAGCACGCTGGTCCAGAGGGTGCGATCGGTCACCGTGCCGCTCAGACGCGGCGCCAGCTCCAGCACGTCGTCGGAGGCGGTAGCCGCTTTGGGATGCGCCACCACCCGCCGGCACTCCAGCACCAGCCGCCAGTCTTCATCCTGGAAGAAGGCTTCGATCAGCGGACGAAAGGCGTCCCACCAGGCTGGCGGCCTTCCGCCGCGGTGGTCCTGCGCGTAGCGCACCAGCAGGCGGTTGATCTCCAGCAGCAGCGAGTAGAACGAGCCATCGAGCACGAAGAGGCCGCTCGTGGTGCCGCGAATGCGCCGGGCCAGTAGCCGCACCTCCAGCACCGCGCGCAGCCCGCCGAGAATGGCGTCCAGTTCCTCGACCGGGGGCAGCAGACAGACGCGCACGTCCTGGTCGGTGAGGGTGGCGTCTTCTACCGCGGCGGCGGCGATCGCGGCAAAGGTCGCCCCGGCGGCGGGCACGGTGGCGTGAGCGCCATCAACGGCGCAGAGGCGCCGCGCCGGCCCATCGGGGGCGGCCTTGATCCGCCGGTCGAGCACGGCGCGCAGACGCTCGCGCTCGGCCTCCAGGGCGCGCAACGTCTCACGGCAGCCCTCGGCGCAGGCGCCAATCGCCTGCAACACCGCCGCGGGCAGCGCCGCGGCGCCGAAGCGCTGCAGATCCGGGTACGGCCCGGCGTGGTCCATGGGATCATCCTTTCCAGGTCATGACTGCTACGTTGTCACGTTGCCCCTGGCAGAGGTTGCGGGGCCTGCGGCCCCCGAAGATCTCGCCTTCGCGGTGCGGCGCGGCGAAGCCGGCTGCACCGCGAAGGGGAAAGCCCGGAGGGGTGTAAACCTCCCGAACCTCCTCGCAGCGGAAGCCGCGGCAAGTGACGAAGCAGTGCGCCCTTCTGAGAACCCCCGTGTGCATTCCTGGCCGGTTGAAGGCGAAGGGGAGAACCAGGCTTCCTCCTTCCCCGGGCCAACGGAAGGTGTAGGAGGGCTGCGCCCATCACGGCTCGCGCAACCCCAGGCGGCGCTCCAGATCGCGCATCGCGGCCACCAGTTGATCCTGGCGAATGGCGGCGCTCATATCGCCGCGGGTGCGTTCGAGCACGGCGCGCAGGGCATCGGTGGTGCGCCGCAGGCCACCGGTGATCGCATCGGGGTAGTCCACCGTCACCAGGGCCGCATAGACGTCGTCCATCAACTGCAGCAACGTCTCCCCTCTTGCCGTCTCGCCACGGCGCAAGCCGTCGAGGATGGCCCGGCGCAACTCGCTGGCCGCCTCGGCCAGCCCGTTGAGGTACGGCGCCGGATCAACCCCCAGCGCCGCCGCCCCCGGCGCTTCGCGCCCCGCCAGGAAGGCCAGCACCAGATGGGCCTCGGCGTACTCTTTCAGCGCGTCCTGCGTGTACCCCGCTGCCCGAATCTCGGGGTTGTTGGCCGTTGCCGCGTTGATCTGCGCGACAACCGCCCCGGCCGCGGCAAGCAGGCGCTCGGCCTCGGCAAAATCGCCCCGATGGGTCGCGCGGATGCTGTTGGCGCACAACCGGATCAGCCCCCGTGAGACCCCGATGACCTGCTCACGCGCCCCGTGGCTGGCGTCGATCTGCGCGACACACTCCGCTACCAACTGGTCAATGCTCATGTGTTCTCCTTTGGTACACGGGTATTATAGACGCTGCTGCGCCGTCGCGCACGATGCTCCGGGGCGCCGCGACAGGGCCGCTGCACCGTCGCCGGGGCCAGCCCCCGGACTCGCGGTTGTTCCAACCAGCAGTGATCCCGTCGGGCAGCCCGGCCGCCCCGGACCCCACAGCCGCCAGCGGACATTGCATAGCTGCGAGCTACGAGTCCCCCCTAGACAGCCCCGGGCACGATCGTGTAGACTAAGACGTGGTTTCGCCGCGCAGCCTGTTGCGTTACCCTTCTGGGGAGGTGCGGAGGGCGCAGCCCTCCGCGATCCGTTTCTTCCACCCGCCGCGGCAGACTCATTGCCGCTTCGTCAGGTTGGGCGCGCCGCCGGTGCAAACGCACGTGGCTGCGGGAACGCAGCGCCTCCCCGCGCCCCTCCCAGAACCGTAACGCGGGTGTGAACCGTGTCCGAGGCTATGATGCATCAGAAACACAAACTCACCATTCTGGCCGTCGTTGCCCACCCCGACGATACCGAGTTCGGCATCGCCGGTTCTGTCGCCCGTTGGACGGCCGAGGGCCACACGGTGGTCTACTGCATCGTCACCGATGGCGCCGCCGGCTCCAACGAACCGTCGGTCGATCCGCAGACGCTGGTTGAGACGCGTCGCGCCGAACAGGTGGCCGCCGCAGCCGTGACCGGCGTCCACGATGTCCGCTTCCTCGGCTACCCCGATGGCTCGCTCCAACCCACGCTGGAACTGCGCCGCGCCATTACCCGTCTCATTCGCGAGGTGCGGCCCCATCGAGTGGTGTGCCAGGACCCGACGACCTACTTCCTCGGCCACAACTACATCAACCATCCCGACCACCGCGCCGTCGGCGAAGCTACCATCTACGCCGTGTTCCCCAGCGCTGAAACGCGCCACATCTTCCCGGAACTACTCGCCGAGGGCCTCGAACCGCACAAGGTTTCCGAACTGTACCTGGATCTGACCCTCCATCCCGACACCTACGTTGACATCAGCGATACGATCGATCGCAAGCTTGCCGCGATAGCCTGCCATCGCTCTCAGGTGGGCCCTGAAGCCGTGACCACGGTGCGCGAGTGGGCCGCCGAAGCCGGCGCCCGGGCAGGCTACACCTTCGCCGAGGCCTTCCGGGTGCTTCGCCTGGTCGAGGATTAGTCCTACAGTTGTATTTCGCATACCCTCGCTCTGGTCGTGTCGGGTAGAGCCTCCGGTCATACCACGCACCGCCCCTGTCATTCCGAGCGAAGCGAGGAATCTTCCGCCCTCGTGGCAGGAGGACCCCTCGCTTCGCTCGGGGTGACCAACAGCCCCGGCACACCAGTCAGGACAGGTACAACTGTCGTAGTAGCCAGCGCGCGCTTTCCTGGGAGGGCATAGCCTTCCCAGACCCTCTCCTCGACGGTTTCTCCTCTCCTGCGTTGCCAGGCGCCGCCGTGGGTCGTATACTTGGAGCCAGGCAGAATCCCACATCCATCCCTGGCAGGCTATGACCACGCAGCGCATCCTGATCATCGAAGACGAACCCGAAATCGCCAACTACCTGCGCCGCGGCCTGGTGCTTGAAGGCTTTCAGGTTACCGTGGCCGCCGATGGCCCTACCGGGTTGGCCGCCGCCCGCGAGACGCCGCACGACCTGGTCATCCTTGACCTGATGCTCCCCGGTATTGATGGGTTGGAAGTGGCCCGGCGCCTCCGCGCCGCTTCCGACGTTCCGATCATCATCCTCACTGCCCGCGACGCCGTCGCCGACCGGGTGCGTGGCCTGGAGAACGGCGCCGACGACTACCTGGTGAAGCCCTTCGCCTTTGAGGAACTGCTGGCGCGCATCCGGGTGCAGTTGCGCCGCCGCCAGGCCAGTTCCGGCAGCGAGGTGCTCCGCTTTGGTAACCTGACCCTCGATACCGCCGCCCGCGAGTTGCGCGTCGGCGAGCGCCGGGTCGAGTTGACGGCCAAGGAGTACGACCTGCTGGAACTCTTTATGCGTCACCCCAACCAGGTGCTTACCCGTGAGGTGATCTACGACCGCGTCTGGGGGTACGACTTCGGCGGCGAGAGTAACATCATCGAGGTCTACGTGCGCTACCTGCGCCAGAAACTCGAGGCCCACGGCGAACCCCGCGTGATCCACACCGTGCGCGGCGCCGGCTATATTCTCCGCGAAGAGTAAGATATTGCAATCTGCGATCCTTGGTCGTCACCGTCTGCGGGTGCTATGCTTATGGCCCCATGCCGGGTGTTCCCGCAACCCGCATCGCACCGGGGCCAGTATGTGTCTGCCCACCACCCGCCAGGCCGGGCGTCGGCTGCGCCCCGTGCTGGCCATTGGCGCCCTGATCGTGACGGCGATCGCCATCCTGTTCGCCCCCCGCTTCGCGCTCGCGCCGCTGCTGGTCACCGCCGTGGTGATCATCTGGGATCGGCTGGCCCTCGAACGCGACCTGCGGCGTCTGGCCGCCAGCGTGGCCGACACCGAGACCGGGGCCAAGCTGGAGATCACCAGCGGCGCCTGGGGCGAGTTGTGCCACGCCGTCAACCGGTTGCGCCAGCAACGGCGCGCCGACCAGCAACTCCAGCGCCTGCTCCCTGAACTCCCCGCGGTTGAGGATCTGCTGGAAACGGACCTGCCGCCCGAGGGGCTGCCTCGCGATATCGTGGCGCTGGCCATTGCCCTGCCCGAGGGCTCGGCGCAAACGGCGCGCCTGCGCGAAGCCGCCTCGCTCGCCGTTGATAGCGTCCGCCAGTACGATGCCCTGCTCACCCGTTTCGGCCCGCACCTGGCGGTGATCTTTGGCGTCACGGGCCGGCAAGGCCCCGCGGCGCTCCTGCGAAACGCGCGTCAGGCGGCGCGCGCCCTGCACGCGCAGTGGCGCCTTGACGCCGCGCGGCGGCCCCGCCTTGCCCTGGCCAGCGGCCAGGCCCGCGTGGTGATCCTCCCCGGTCTCGGCCTGCATGTCATCGGGCCACCCGTTGATCAGGCCCTCGCCCTGCTCGACCTGGCCGACGAGGATCTGCTGCTGTGTAACGAAGAGGCCTACCTCAGCCTGCGCCGCCTCGGCCTGGTGCCGGCCCAGCTCGCCAGCCAGCGCCCCGTCGCCAGCGCCGCCCATCCCAGCGCCTACGCCATCCCCCTCTGATGCGCCGGCGGCCCTCCGCCAGGGAGGGTCTGGGAAGGCGGAGCCCTCCCGGAAAAACACGTTTTCACCCTGTCGTTGTCCGACAAAACCTACGGGCTTACCATAGCTCTACGTTGTCACTTTGCCGCTGGCGAGGGTTGCGGGGGCCTGCGGCCCCCGAAGATCTTCCCAGCGGCAACCGCGGCAAGTGACAACGTAGAGCCAGGCGGTTAGAGGGGTATGGGGAACCCCGGGTTCCCCATACCCCTGCACCCTGCGAGGGTCGGGTCCGCCCCCCGTTGGCGGCCCGGGGAGAACCCGCGGTTCCCCCGGCGCGCAACCCGGAGGGTTGCACCCAACTGGCGCGTTTAGCGCGTCAGCATGCCCTGCGTAATGGTACACCCTTGCGTTTTGATCTTGCGCGGCGTATAATGTCAACGGTTGATCAGTACATCTCCCAGGCTGCGTCTTCGATCCCTCGCGTTGAGCAAGGACGGCGCATGGAAGAATCGAAAGGGATTGCCGCAGAGTCCGGAGCGCCTTCCTCGCCGAACCACGGTGAGAACGGATCGACGTCCGAAGCTGAGGATATGGCTCTGATGGAGCAGTACCTCAGGGACCCTGCGCACGAGTACCGCAATCTCAAGTATGGCGACACGGTTGACGGCAAAATTATGCGCGTTGACCGTGACGAGATCCTTGTTGATATCGGCGCCAAGGCCGAGGGCGTCGTCCCCGCCCGCGAGATGCAATCCCTCACCCCCGAAGATCGCGCCGCCCTCAAGGTCGGCGATACGCTGCTCGTCTTCGTCGTGCAGTCCGAGGATAAAGAAGGACGCGCCATTCTTTCGATTGATAAAGCGCGACAGGAACGAAGCTGGCGGGCGCTCCAGGCCGCCTACGAGCGTGGCGAGGTGATCAGGGCGCGGGTGGTGAACTATAACAAAGGCGGCCTGCTCGTGAACCTCGATGGGGTGCGCGGCTTCGTGCCCGCCTCCCAGGTTTCGGGCATCAGCCGGGGTCCCGATACGCAGAAACAGTCCGATATGGCCCGCATGGTCAATACGGAACTGCCGCTCAAAGTGATTGAGATCAACCGGAACCGCAACCGTCTCATCCTCTCCGAACGCCAGGCGGTTCAAGAGTCGCGCGAGTTGAAAAAGGACGAACTCCTGTCCAGCCTCCGCGAGGGGGATATCCGGACAGGCGTGGTTAGTTCGGTGTGCGACTTCGGGGCCTTTGTTGATATTGGCGGCGCCGACGGTCTCGTGCATTTGTCCGAGATCTCGTGGAGCCGGGTTAAGCATCCCTCGGAGGTGTTAAAGGTTGGCGATACGGTACAGGTGTATATTTTGAGTATTGATCACGAACGCAAACGGATTGCCCTGTCGATAAAACGAACTCAGAGCGAACCCTGGACCCGCGCGGGCGAGAAGTATCACCTCGGCCAGATCGTGGAAGGCACGATTACCCAGATCGCTTCGTTCGGCGCCTTCGCGCGGATCGAGGATGGTATCGAGGGCCTCATCCATGTCTCCGAAATGGGTGATGAGCGCATCCAGAACCCCAGAGATGTACTCACCGAAGGACAGACCGTCCGCGCGCGCATTATTCGGATTGACCCGGCACGCAAGCGCATGGGGCTTAGCCTGCGCCTCAACCCCGACGTGAGCGAGGAAGCTGACGCCGAGGAGCCAGGGGATACGTCATCCTGAGGCAATGAGGCGCCACACCCACGGTGTGGCCCGGGCGCCCGGGAAGCGGCAACCTCCCGGCTCCCAACCCTCCGTGGTTCCCCGCAGAGTCCACTGGACCCCGCCTTCTCCATGGACGGAATCTGAGGAGCCCCGATGCCTGCTCAGACTCCAGGCTCTGCCGGTATATCGGGCATCGGTCGCCTGTACGTTCATCCCTGTGGGCGCACCTGCGACTGGTTCAGGGATAGCTAGTGGAGAACTTCCATGTCAGATCTTTACAGTAAGTTTACCAAGCGGGCCAAGCAGGTGCTGCAGCTCGCGCATGAAGAGGCGCGCTCGTTTAATCACCCCTACATCGGCACCGAGCACATCATGCTCGGGCTCATCCGCGAAAGTGAGGGGATCGCCGCGCGCGTCCTCGATGACCTGGGGGTCAAGCTGGCCCAGGCGCGCAGCGCCGTCGAGTTCATCGTCGGCGTGGGGGAGGGCACCCCTTCAGCCGACCAGGAACTCACCGCTCGCGCCCAGAAGGTCATTAAGTATGCGATAGAAGAAGCCAATCGCCTCAATCACCACTACATCGGCACCGAACACCTCCTCCTCGGCCTGGTCCGGAACGGCGAGGGCGTGGCCACCGGCGTGCTGGACATTATGGGCGTGAGCCTGGAGCAGGTGCGCAATCAGGTGATGCGCGTGCTGCGCCACGGCACCACCGGCACCGCCGAACAGCGCGGCGCCGCGCCCGGCAGCGCCGCCCAGCGCCAGTCGAAGACGCCCTCCCTCGATGCCCTCGGCACCGACCTCACCGAAATGGCCGAGGCCGGCCGCCTCGACCCGATTATTGGCCGCCAGCACGAGATCGAGCGCGTGATCCAGATCCTCTCGCGCCGCACCAAGAACAATCCGGCCCTCATCGGCGAACCCGGCGTGGGCAAGACCGCGATCGTCGAGGGGTTGGCCCAGCGCATCGTGCAGGGCGACGTGCCCGATAGCATCAAGGGCAAGCGCGTGGTCACGCTGGATATGGGCGCCCTGGTGGCTGGCACCAAGTACCGCGGCCAGTTTGAGGAGCGCCTCAAGCGCGTGATTGATGAGATTAAAGAGACCCGCTGCATCCTCTTCATCGATGAGTTCCATACCATCATCGGGGCCGGCGGCGCCGAGGGCACCCTCGATGCGGCCAATATCCTCAAGCCGGCCCTCTCGCGCGGCGAATTGCAGACCATCCGCGCCACCACCCTCGATGAGTACCGCAAGTACATCGAGCGCGACGCCGCCCTTGAGCGCCGCTTCCAGCCGGTGATGGTCGAGGAGCCCAGCCTTGAGGATACGGTGCAGATCCTCCGCGGCATCAAGTCGCGCTATGAGGATTTCCATCAGTTGCAGATCAGCGATGAGGCGATTAAGGCCGCCGCGGCCCTCTCGGCCCGCTATGTGCCCGATCGCCAATTGCCCGATAAGGCCATTGACCTGATTGACGAAGCCGCCAGCCGCGTGCGCATGTACCGCAGCGCCACCCCGCCGCAGCTCCGCGATGCCCTCCGCGGCCTCGAGGCCCTGCGCAAGGAGCGCGAAGCGGCCCTCGAAGATAAGCAGTACGAACTCGCCAGCGACCTCCGTGAGCGCGAGGAGCGCATGCAGATGCGCATCAGCGCCATTGAACAGGAGATGGGCGCCGCCCGGGGCGATGACCGCATCATCGAACGGCCCTATGTCACCGAGGAAGATATTGCCGAGGTGGTGGGGATGTGGACGGGGATTCCCGTTACCCGCCTCAAGGGCGATGAGACCATGCGCCTCATGCAGATGGAGGAGTTCCTCCATAACCGCGTGATCGGCCAGCAAGAGGCCATCGTGACCATCTCCAAGGCCGTGCGCCGCGCCCGCGCCGGGCTGAAGGACCCCAAGCGCCCCATCGGCAGCTTCCTCTTCCTCGGCCCCACCGGCGTGGGCAAGACCGAACTCGCCAAGACCCTGGCCGAGTTTATGTTCGGCTCCGAAGAGAGCCTGATCAAGATCGATATGTCCGAGTTCCAGGAGCGCCATACCACCTCGCGGCTGGGTGGGTCGCCTCCCGGCTATGTCGGCTACGGCGAGGGCGGCCAGTTGACCGACGCCGTGCGCCGCAAGCCCTACTCGGTCGTGCTCTTCGACGAGATCGAGAAGGCCCACCCCGACGCCTTTAACCTGCTGCTCCAGGTGCTCGAAGACGGACACCTCACCGATGGCAAGGGCCGCAAGGTGGACTTCCGCAACACCATCATCATCATGACCTCCAACGTTGGCACGGAGCATATCCGCCGCGCCAGTCGCATCGGCTTCGGCATCAATGCCGATGAGATTGACCAGACCGATATGCGCCGCAAGGTGGACGACGCCCTCAAGGCGCTGTTCCGCCCCGAGTTCCTCAACCGCATTGACGCGACGATCATCTTCCATCCGCTGACCAACGAGGAGATCCAGCAGATCACCAGGTTGATGCTCAATCGGGTGCAGAAGCAACTCGATGAGCACCAGATGCGGCTGGATGTGCGCCAGGACGCTCTCGACCTCCTGGCCCGCCGCGGCTACGATCCGGCCTTCGGCGCCCGCCCCCTGCGCCGTATCATCACCAATCTGATCGAGGACGCCCTCGCCGAGGGGTTGCTCGAGGGGCGCTTCCAGGAGGGCGATACGATCATCGTTGATACCGAGGGCGATAACATCCGGCTGCGCTCCCAGCGCGAGCTTGAGGGGCAGACCGGTAGCGAGAGCCCCCAGCAGGCCGAAGAAAGCCCGGCCCTCGTGGAGTAGGAACTGTCTCTTATACACATCTCCGAGCCCACGAGACC
>JAOACN010000284.1 GCA_026417815.1 Chloroflexaceae bacterium
GGAATAGGGAGAGCCTGCTCTCCCTGCGGCCCTCCCTGCCGTGGCTTCGGGTAGGAGGCCTGTCACAGCGTCACCCCGGAAATAGAAGGTTGTCTCGCTGAAGACGGGCGCGCCAGGCGCGGCTCCGACATAGACGGTGGCGGTCCAGCTCTTGAGCAGCGGACCCAGGCGCGCCGTATAGTAGGCGCGATCGCTGTTATCGAGGATCAGCATGCCACCCGGGCGCACGCGCGGCGCGGCGTGGGCCAGGCAAGACGGGCGCGCGCGCCCGTCAACCAGCACCAGGTCGAAGCTGGCCTCGGGAAACGTGTCAATCTGCGCCGCGTAGCGGGCGAAGCTCCGCCCGGCGAAGGCGGGATCACCCGAGCGGTACGCCGCGGGGTCGGCGCAATCGGCGGGTTCGGAGGGGGCCGGTTCCGGCGGAACCAGCCGGTAGTCGAGCGGCGCGCCGGGCGGGATCGCCGCGCGCACCCGCTCGTACCAGGCCGGGTCGTGCTCGATGGAGACCACCCTGGCGCCCCGTCGCAGCCAGTAGATCGTTGAACCGCCGCTGCCATACTCGAACACATGCCGCCCCTGGAGCTCCAGTTGCGCGAGGGCGTCAATCGCATCGAAGTTGAGCCAGGGCAGCCCGGTCCGCAGGAGGTAGCCGGGACGCTGCGAGATGAGCCAGCGGCCCAGGTGTCGCCGCTGCCCCGGGTCGGCCAGCAGCCGGACGGCGAAACGCAGACGCGCCAGGCTGTCGCGCAGGGTCATCATCACCAGAACCTCGGCCAGAGTAGCGCGCGCGTCATTGCCATCCCGGTGGGTCGCAGGGCCGGGAAGAGGAAACACGAGCCGTGGGCGGCCAGCCAGTAGGAAATCAGCGAGGCGATGGCCGCGCCCAGCCCGCCCAGGGGCGGGATGAGCCACCAGTTCAGCCCCAGGTTGGCCACGCAGCCCAGGGCCACCGTGGCCAGGTGCAGCCGGGTGTAGTTCTCGGCGGTGAGGAAGCTGCTGCGCGCCACGCCCAGCGCCCCGAACAGGCCGGCCCAGGTGAGCACGACCAGCGCCGGCGCGGCGCTGGCGTAGGCCGAACCCAGCAGCACGACGGTCAGCGGCCCGGCCAGCAGCGTCACCGGCAGGGCGAAGGCGTAGCCCAGGGCCGCCACCAGGCCGTAGAGTTGCTGCAGGCGTTGCGCGTAGCGGGCCGGGCCGGCGGCGCGCGCGGCGACGACGGCAGGCAGCAGCGCGGCAACGATCGTGTTTGGCAGGATGGGGAAGACCTCGGCGATACGCACCGCCCCCGAGTAGAGGCCCAGTTCCACATCACCCCGCAACCGGGCCAGCATCACCTGATCCACCCGCAGGTAGAGGTTGACCAGCAGCCCGCTGAAGATCAGCGGCCAGCTATCGGCGAGGAGCGCCCGCGCCGCGGCCAGCGAGGGGCGCCAGCCCAGCGGATTGCCGCCCTGCCGCCCGTAGGCCAGCAGGACCGCCGCGGCGCCCAGGAGCGCCTCGGCCACGAAGGCCCAGGCAAAGGCGATCAGCGGCGCGCCGGCCAGGATCAGGCCCACCCGCAGCAGCACCGCCGCCAGGTAGGCCAGCGCGCGGGCCAGGGCCGCGTCGCGGGCCGCCAGCCGCGCGCGGAACCACAGGTCCACCACCGTAGAGGCCTGCAACACCCCGGCCACGCCGATGATCGCCGTCAGCGCCACCACAGTGGGATCATCGGGGCGCAGACTGGCGGCGAGGGCGACGATCGTCAGGCTGGCCCCCAGGCCGCCCGTCACACGCAGCAGCGCGGCGCTGCCAAGCAGCCGCCCCTCGCCCGCCGGGTCGCGCACCAGCTCGCGCACCAGAATGCCATCGAGCCCCAGGGTGGTCAACGAGGTAACGATGACGCTCAGGGCAATAGCGAAGTTATAGACGCCGAAGGCGGCCGGGCCGAGGTAGCGCGCCAGCCAGATGCCGACAAAGGCCCCCCCTGCAAGGCGAACCAGCCGTTCGGCGAGCATCCAGCCGGCGCTGCTGCCGGCGCGTCGCAGGCCGGCGTGCTGCCACGCGGCGCGGAGGCGGGCGAGGGTTGTGGCGAGGAGGGTCATGGAGTTGGGCGCCCCGGACCTCAAACCTCGTGTCCTGATCGGTACGCTTGAGCGGGCTGTCACCCTGAGCGAACGAGACAGAGTCCCGAGCCCTCTGCTTCGCTCAGGGTAAACTCAAGCGAAGGGGAGGAGTCTTGCCGCTACGCGGACGGAAGGCTCATCACCCGAGTCGCCTTCTTCGCCCACGAGGCGATCCGCAGTGGGAGGGAGCAGCCGATATGGCACAGCGTGCCGGGGATGCGTGGCGGATTCGACTCAACCGCTTGCAAACTCAGTGTACGGGCGCTTGTAGGGCGGATGAAACGCCAGCACAATGTCACTTCTTGGAACACCCTGCGCGACCAGACGATTCGCGATGCCTTCTTCGGTTCCATCGTGTTGAATCCAGATCTTACCATCGCGAATGTCAACATGGATGAGCGTTCCATGAACACGTTCGAGTTTGTTCCAGCCGACACTCAATACCTGATAATGATCATGTTCCTTATCCACGATCATTTCCATTTCGATGTCACCATAGGCAGGTTTCATGGAGGTGTACTCGCGAAGAATGTCCTGGATCAGGTCTCGATACTGCGTCAACTTATCCATAGTACGATCTCCTCCGTGGTCACTTCGTAGACGATAAGTTTCAACTGATATCGCTGTATCGCAAGTTGTACGAATGGAAGCATAAAGAAGGTTAAATACGTTTCCTCAGGTACTGCTAGATGCAGAATTCGATCCGATTCCTGGATCTCAAGGGCCAGACGGTAGTTCAAAAATTGCCCGAGGGCAACGTGAAAATCAGCAATGGCAGAAGGCCCAACAAAACTCTTGATTTCAACGGCGATCTTTTCGCCCTCCCGTTCCGCAGCAATCAGTTTCTCCGCACCCAGGTCGATTCTTAAATCAACCCCGCCAAGCTGGATAATCAATGGATCATCGGTCACCAACCACTGTTCCTTGGTCAGTGCGTTCCTGACCGCGTTATGAAAGAGATCCCTGGCGGCCATACCTCATCAACGCTCCCGGTTTTTGTCCTCTCGATCCGGTAAGGCAGTATACCACGTCTGACACTGGTCGGTTCGTGGTCGCAGTAGCACATGCTATTCCTGGTCCACTTCTACATGTTCAGCGCCGCGCCTATTAAGACTGCTCGCATGTCGCAATAGCGCATTCTATTCTGGTCCACTTCTACCCACCTGAGATGGATGTTCCGCCCGCGCGGATGCACGGCCCGGCGCGCAGGCCGGCGGCCTGTGGCCTTAAGATCACGGTGATGACCCGCTTCCCCAACCACTGAAGGGTAACGCGCGCGAAAGCCCGTGGCGGCGAAGGCGCTCACATCCGCGCGCGACCCTTGACACATCCCCGCGCCAGTGGTACCGTTCCCCTGCGGCGCCTGACCGCCTGTGACGAGAACGCCGATGTTCGGCCACTTCCGTGCCGTCCCGCTGCTGCTGGGCCAGCCGGTCCGCTTGCTGCGCCATTACCCGCGGGGCGCCCTGCGCGATGATCTGCTCGCCGGGGTTACGGTGGGCCTTGTGTTGCTTCCCCAGGCCCTGGCCTTCTCCCTTCTGGCGGGTCTGCCTCCGGTGATGGGGCTCTACTCCGCCGTGGTGGCCTCGATTGCCGGGGCTCTCTGGGGGTCGTCGAGCCATCTCCATAGCGGCCCCACCAATACCGCTTCGATCGTTACGCTCTCGGTGCTGCTGCCGATTGCTGCGCCCGGCTCGCCCGAGTTTGTCGCCGCTGCCGGGCTGATCGCGGTGATGGCCGGGGGCATCCGCGTGTTGCTGGGCCTGGCGCGGCTCGGGCTGCTGGTCAATTTCGTCTCCGACTCGGTGGCGATCGGCTTTACGGCTGGCGCGGGCATCCTGATCATCTCCAATCAGATTGAACCGCTCCTGCGGCTCGATCTCCCCCCTGCCACGGGCCTGCTCGAGACGCTGATCGGCGCGGCCCGGCAGATTGGCGCTGCCCATCTCCCCTCGTTGTTGCTGGGCGTGGCCACGATCCTGATCATCTTCGTCTGGCCGCGGGTCACCCGCCAGGTGCCGGCGGTGCTGGTCGGCGTGACCTCCGTTGCCCTGGCTTCGTATCTGCTCGGTTTTGAGTCCCTCGGGGTGAGCGTGCTCGGCCCTCAGCCCGCCGGCCTGCCGCCCCTGGCCAGTTTACCCCTCCTGAACCTGGAACTGATCGGCCATCTGGCCAACGGCGCCCTGGCCCTGGCCATCATCGGTCTGGTGGAGGCCGTCGCCATTGCCCGGGCCATCGCCAGCCACTCGCGGCAGCGCCTCGATAGTAATCAGGAGTTTGTTGGCCAGGGGATGGCCAACATCGCCGCCGGCTTCTTTTCGGGGTACCCCTGCTCCGGCTCCTTCAACCGCTCGGCGCTGAGCTTCCAGTCGGGGGCGAAAACCGCCCTCGGTAATGTCTTCTCGGGCCTGTTCATCCTGGTGGCGATGTTCCTCCTGGCGCCCCTGCTGGCGCACCTGCCCCGCCCGGTGCTGGCTGGTGCCCTGGTGGTAACCGCCTGGAGTATGATCGACCTCAAGGCGATGCAGCGCCTGCGCCGGGGCGATCCCGGCGACGCGCTGATTATGGGCGTGACCCTGGTGGCCACGTTGCTGCTGCCGTTGCAGTTCGCCATTCTGATCGGCGTGCTGATGTCGCTGGGCTACTACCTGCTCCGCACCAGCGCGCCGCGAGTGGTCGCCGTCCTGCCCGACGCGGAGTTCAAGCACTGGGAGCCTCACGGCGGGCGCCCGCAGTGCCCGCAACTGGCCGTGGTTGATATTCTCGGCGATCTGTACTTCGGCGCCGTTAACCACGTCGAAGAGGCCCTCAACGCCATTCTTGCCGCCACGCCCGGGCAGCGTTTCGTGCTCCTCCGCATGCACAGCGTGCAGCACATTGACATCAGCGGGATCAGAATGCTCGAAAATCTGCGCCGGCAACTCCAGGAACAGGGCGGCGAGTTGTTCTTCACCCGTGTGCGTGGCCCGGTGCTGGAGCGTATGCAGGCCAGCGGATTCTTCGAGCACCTCGACCCGCGGCAGATCCTCGACGAGGATACGGCCATTGACACCCTCTTCTACCGGGTGATCGATCCGGCAGTGTGCGTTTATGAGTGTGAACGGCGAGCCTTTCTGGAGTGCCAGAGCCTGCCCAAGCGCACCCTGCCGGGAGACGGCGCGCCCCACATTCCGCTCCTGCCGCTCAACGCCCGTCCCGCCCCGACCGTGACGCCCCGCGAGTTGTGGGCCGCGCTGCACGGCCCTGACCCGCCACTGGTGGTGGACGTGCGCGAGCCGCGCGAGTTCCGCACCGGGCGCGTTCCCGGTTCGGTCCTTGTGCCGCTGCCCACGCTGCTCAGCAACCCGGAGGCGGCGCCGCGCGACCGCCGCCTGGTGCTCGTGTGCCGCAGCGGGCGCCGCAGCACCCGCGCGGCAGCCGTGCTCGCCGGTCGAGGCTACACTGATCTGGCCGTGCTGGAGGGCGGCCTCCTGGCCTGGGAGGGGCAAAATCTGCTGACCGCGGTGGGAGAGGAGGGAGCAGATGTCCGAACCGCGTCTGAACCGCAATACCGGCCTTGATCTGGTGCGGGCCACCGAGGCGGCGGCGCTGGCCGCCGCCCGCTGGATGGGCCTCGGGCGCCGCGAAGAGGCCGATCAGGCCGCGACCGCCGCCATGGTCGCCACCCTCAACAGCCTGGAGTTCGATGGGCGTATCGTCTGCGGAGAAGAGGGCCGTGAGGTCGTGCCCGAGTCGCTGGTGGGAGGCGCCCGGGTGGGCAGCGGGCGCGGCATCGCTGTGGACGTGGTGGTTGACGCGATTGACGGGCGTCGCCTCCTCGCCCGCGGGCGCCCCGGCGCGGTGGCGGTGGCCGCCGTCTCCGTGCGCGGGGCAATGTGGACCCCGGCGCCCGCGGTGTACATGGACAAACTGGTGGTTGACCGCGCCGTCGCTCCGGCGCTGGTGCCGGAGTGCCTCGACGCCCCGGCCGCCTGGACCCTGGGGCTGATCGCCCGCGCCAAACATAAGCCGGTGCGCGACCTGACGGTCTTTGTGCTGGAGCGTCCGCGCCATGCCGACTTGATTGACGAGATCCGCGCCGCCGGGGCCCGGGTCATGCTTGCTGATGACGGGGACATTTCCGGCGCGGTGCTCGCCGCCTCCCACGACAGCCCGGTGGACGCGCTCATGGGCGTTGGCGGGACTGCCGAAGGGGTGATCGCCGCCTGCGCCATCAAGGCCCTCGGCGGCGGCATGCTCGGGCGCCTGTCTCCCCAGAGCCGCGACGAGGCGGCCGCCGTCGCCGCCGCTGGTCTGGATACCCGCCGCGTCTTCTCGCTCGATGATATGGTGCGTAGCAACCAGATCTTCTTCGTCGCCACCGGCATCACCGACGGGTTGCTGCTCAAGGGGGTGCGCTTCGAGGGTGACCGGGCCACGACCAATTCGCTCATCCTCCGTTGCGAAACGCGCACCCGGCGCCTGATTTTCGCCGAGCACCTGCTGGAGCAGGGGGCGTGACAGGGGATTGTGGAGGTGTGGAGGTGTGGAGGTGTGGAGGTGTGGAGGTGTGGAGGCTTCGAGCAGGCTGTCAAGTCGATAGGCGCCATGCCTTCCAGTAGCTTCACAGCTCCACACCTCGACATCTCCA
>JAOACN010000330.1 GCA_026417815.1 Chloroflexaceae bacterium
GTCTCCGCACAAGCAGGCGTCCGAGGGTGGGGAAGAGACGGCCCGGCGGGCGGTCTCCGCACAAGCAGGCGTCCGTGGGTGGGGAAGAGACGGCCCGCCGGGCCGTCTCTTCCCCGCCACCGGGCGGGTTGGCCGCCGGGATCGGGCGGGGGTGGCCGCCATGGCCGGGCGGGGCCGCCACGGTGGCCGCCCGTACCGGATGTCGGGCGCGGGCGTCGCAACGCCAGTGTGCCAGCGGTTGCAGGAACATACGTCGCACCCCTGCCAGGGCGCTAGACTTGACAATCTCCCACCGATCCGCTAGACTGCGCAACTGTTACCATCCAAAAATGTATATAATATTTGGTAACGTGTGATGCCATGACGCATTCCACGAACAGCTCTTACGCTCAGAGTTGACGCCTGCCCACCGGTAGGGAAGAAAGCTCCGAAAGGGGGTGGGACGCGCTGATCTTGTGATGACGCGCATAAGGCACGGGGTGGCGCCCCGCGAACATTGGCCGATGCGCCTGCCTTCGGGCAAGGCACGGACCGGTGGTTCCCATGGTTCGTGCCGGTGAGGATTGAAGCCTCGGGCCGGTTGCGCCCGACACAGATGCTCTGCAAGTCGTAAGGAGTGATCACGCCATGATGCGACGATTGAGTTTGCTGATGCTGGTTGCGCTGCTGGGCGCGCTGCTCGCCGCCTGCGGCCAGCCCGCGCCACAACCGCCGACCGCCGCGCCCACGGAGCCGCCCACGGCGGCGCCGACCGCTGCTCCTACAGAAGCTCCTACACAGGCTCCTACCGCGGCGCCGACCGCCGCTGCTTCGCCTACGCCGGCCTCTGAGGCGGCGGCGGGCACCATCGTTGATTTTGTTGCCGAGGCGGCTGCCGGTCTGAGCGGCGAAATCGGCACGATCAAGATTGCCACGCAAAGCCCGCTCAGCGGTGGTCAGGCCGCCCTGGGCACCGGTATCCGCAATGGGGCCGAGCTGGGCATTACCCAGGCCAACGAACTGCTCAAGGACGCCGGCATCCAGTTTGAACTGGCGCCCTTCGACGACCAGGCCAAGCCCGAGGTTGGCACGGCCAACGCCAAGAACATCGTCTCCGACGCCGACATCCTCTGCGTGGTGGGCCACCTGAACTCGGGCGTGGCCCTGGCCTCGCTGCCCGACTACAAGAACGCCTCGCTGCCGATGGTCTCGCCGGCGAATACCAACCCCAACATCACCGAGGGCGGCTATGAGGTGGCCTTCCGCGTCGTGGGTCGCGACGATGTGCAAGGGACGGTGGGCGAGCAGTTCGCCCGTGAAGAACTCAAGGTGAAGTCGGTCTACATCATCCACGACACCACGGCCTATGGCCAGGGCGTGGCCGAGTTCTTCCGCCAGGCCGCCGAGAAGAACGGTCTGGAGGTGCTGGGCTTCGAGGGCACCGAGGAGAAGAGCGACTTCTCGGCCATCCTCACGCCCATCCTGGCTGCCAACCCCGACCTGATCTACTTCGGCGGGATCTACGACCAGGCCGGCCCGCTCTTCCGCCAGGCGCGGGACCGCGGGATCACCGCCCAGTTCCTCGGGCCGGACGGTCTGGATGCCGCGGACCTGGCGAAACTGGCCGGAGACGCGGTGAAGGATATGCACTACACCTCGGTGGCCGCGCCGGTGAGCCAGTTCCCCAACGCGGCCAAGTTCGCCGAGGACTATAAGGCGACCTTCAACGCCGACGCGCCGCCCTTCTCGGCCCAGGCCTACGATGCGTCGCACTTCTGTGTGGCCGCCATCGTCAAGGCCGCCGCCGATGCCGGCGGCAAGCCGACCCGCGCCCAGGTGCTGGAGGCGATGAAGAGCCTGCCGCAACTGGAGGGCATCACGGGCGCCTACAAGTTCAACGAAAAAGGCGACCCCGAGGTGGCCACCTACTTCGTGCTCAAGGTGGTGGACATCAACGACTGGAACAAGAACGAGTTGGTGTCGCGCCTGGAGATCCCGGCGCCGTAGTACCTGAGGAGGGGCTGGGCGAGGTCACACCTCTCCCAGCCCCTTCCCTGAAGATTATCCTGGAAAACCAGCTTTTCCCCAGGCTTCGATATGCCGTATAAGAGGGTGAGTCCCTCCTGATTCTACTCTGTCACTTTGCCCCTGGCAGGGGTAGCGGGGGCCGCGAGCCTCCGCTACCCCTGCCGAGACGAAGTCTCGTTGTAATCCTGAGCAGCTTTTTTTATTCTCGATAGTTTGTGGCGAAACGGCCCAGGGCGTGGCCCGCGCCACGCGATCTACTCCCCGGTGAGGGTTATGGCTGCGGAAGCAAAGGCAACCACATCTCCACAGGCCGGCCAGCGGTCCCTTGCCGAGGTGCTGCGCATGGTGCTCGGTCCGGTAGGGCAGATGCTCCTGTTCGTCATCGGGAGCGCGATTGCCCTGAGTCTGCTGGTAACGCTTCTGGCGCTCCTCCAGATCGGCGCGCGTCCGGATCTGCTGGTGCGCACATGGACGATTCTGCCCCAGGTAATCATAGACGGACTGGTTCGAGGCTTTCTCTTCGCGTCCATCGCCCTGGGCTACACCATGGTCTATGGTGTGCTCGAATTCATCAACTTTGCCCATGGCGAGATCTTCATGGTCGGGGGCGTGGTTGGGGCGGCCGTCGCCCTGCTGCTCGCCACGTCCGGGCTTCTTGGGGCCGTGCCCGGTTTGCTGTTTGTGTTGCTGATTATTGCCATGGGTATGCTGGTCAGCGGCACGCTGGCGGTCACTGTCGAGCGGGTGGCCTACCGGCCGCTGCGGGGCGCCCCGCGCCTGGTGCCACTGATCTCGGCCATCGGCGTGTCGCTGGTGCTGCAAGATGTGACCCGCCTGATTATGACCAGCACCCCGCTGGGCTTCAACGCGCGCTTCAATACGCCCGATTTCGGTCCGCCGATCCGCCTCTTCGAGATGAATCTCGGCGAGCGCCCGGTGCCGGTGATCATTAGCCCCAAGGCGTTGATCTTCGTGAGCGCAGCGGTGGTGATGCTGGTAGTGCTCAACTATCTGGTCAATGCCACCCGGCTGGGCAAGGCCATCCGGGCCACGGCCCAGGATCGCTCCACCGCCAGCCTGATGGGTATCAATGTCAACCAGATCATCTCGCTCACCTTTCTCATCGGCGGGGCGCTGGGCGGCGCGGCCGGGGCGTTGTTCGGGATGTACGTGGGCACGGTCAACCCCTACATGGGCTTTATCCCCGGGCTGAAGGCCTTCACGGCCGCGGTGCTCGGCGGCATCGGCAACATCACCGGCGCCCTGGTCGGCGGGATCGTGCTGGGTTTCCTGGAGGCCTTCGTGGCCTCGTACCTGTCGCTCTTCACCGGGGGGGCCTTCTCCGGCGCGGCCTATGCCGACATCGCGGCCTTCAGCATTCTGATCCTGATCCTGATCTTCCGCCCCTCCGGCCTGCTCGGCGAGGCAACCACCCAGAAGGTGTGATGCAGGCGCCGGGAGGGTCTGAGAGGACGAAGCCCGCCCAACAACATTCGTTTTCAGCGCCCCTTTACATGGGAGGGTCTGGGAGGGCGAAGCCCTCCCGGGAACATCCTTATGACGCCAACGACGCAATCAGCAAGTTTGTGGGAGCGGACCAGAACCGCCCTGGGGCGCGGTCCGGGCGCGTATGTGTTCTTTGGCCTCTACGCGGCGATCTGCACCTGGTTGCTCTTCACCAATCCCCGCACCAGCCTGCGCACCGACATAGTCTTCGTGCTCTTCTTGCTGCTGGTGTTCCTGATCTACCGGTCGGCCACACCGCTCTGGTTCCGAGGTGGGCTCGCGGCGGCGCTATTGCTGGTGGTGATGCCGATCTTCGGCACGCTCAACCCGTTCTATATTGACGTGGCCACCCAGGCGGGCATCTTCGTGGCCCTGGCCCTGGGGCTGAACGTGGTGGTGGGCTTCGCCGGCCTGCTCGACCTGGGCTACGTGGCCTTCTTCGCCGTGGGGGCCTACCTCTGGGCCATCCTCAGCACGCCTCAGATCTCCCAGATCAACCCGGCCTGGAGCCCGGTGCCGCCGATCATGTTCTACCCCTTTGTGCTCCTCGGCCTGGCCATCGGCGCCGTCTTTGGCATTCTGCTCGGCCTGCCGGTGCTGCGGCTGCGGGGCGACTATCTGGCGATTGTGACCCTGGGGTTCGGCGAGGTGATCCGCGTGCTCGCCAATAACCTCGATCGCCCGATCAACATTACCAACGGCTCGCAGGGCATCCGCGAGATCGAACGGCCGCCGCTCATCCTGACCAGTTTCATTCGCGATACGCTGGGCTGGAACCTCAGCGATAGCCAGCTCTACCAGCAGTTCTTCTACTTCGTGGTGCTGCTGATCGTGATCTTCACCGTGGTGGTGGTGAGCCGTCTGAAAAACTCGCGTATCGGACGGGCCTGGGAGGCCATTCGCGAGGACGAGACCGCTGCGGTGGCCCAGGGCATTCCGCGGGTGCGGATGAAGCTCATGGCCTTCGCCGTGGGGGCATCGTTTGCCGGGGCAATGGGGGTAGTGTTCGCCTCCAAGCAGTTGTTCATCAACCCGCCGACCTTCGACCTGCTGCGCTCGATCAACATTCTGGCGATGGTGATTCTGGGAGGCATGGGTTCCATTCCCGGGGTGATCCTCGGGGCGGTCATTGTCACGCTGCTTGACCTCCAGATCCTCCCGCGCATGGCCACCGTATTGCGCGACGCCCAGCGGGCGGGCGTGCCCATCCCCGCGGCCTTCGACCCGACCCAGTACCAGCGCCTGCTTTTCGGGATCCTGCTGGTGCTGATGATGATCTTCCGGCCCCAGGGCATCCTGCCCGACGAGCGGCGCAGCGAGGAACTGCACGCCGGTGACGAACCGCCTTCGGAAGAAGAGGCGCCGCCGGCGGCGCGTCCAGCCGCCGAGTCGGCATAAGGGTGTTGAGGGCTTTGCCCTCGCGGACCCGCCCGGTGGGCAGGGGCAAGGGGCAACCTGGTTGCCCCGATGTTGACAGCAGGTTCTGGGAAGGTGCAGCCCTCCCAGACCGTTCCATTTGCAACATAACGTATGACCGCAAATATCCTCGAAGCGCGCAACGTAACCAAAACCTTTGGCGGCCTGGTCGCGGTCAACGATGTCACCCTGACCGTGGAAAAGGGCCGCATCGTCAGCGTGATCGGTCCAAATGGCGCCGGAAAGACCACCTTCTTCAATATTCTCACCGGGATCTACAAGCCCGACAAGGGCACGGTGGTCTTCGATGGCACATCCATCGCCGGGGCCCGTCCCGACATCATCGCGGGCCTGGGGATGCGTCGCACCTTTCAGAACATTCGTCTGTTCGATAACATGACCGTGCTGGAGAACGTGCTGGTGGGGATGCACACCCACCTGCACGCGCCCTTCTGGGGGATCATCGCCAGGGCCGCCGGGGTGCGTCGCGAGGAGGCCCGGGCGCGCCAGAAGGCCCGCGAACTGCTGGCATACGTGGGGCTGGAAGACAAGCGCGACGAACTGGCCAAGAACCTGCCCTACGGCGACCAGCGGCGCCTGGAGATCGCCCGCGCCCTGGCTGGCGAGCCGAAACTCATCCTGCTTGATGAGCCGACCGCGGGGATGAACCCGCAGGAGACCGACGCGGCGACGGCGTTGATCCGCCGCCTGCGAGATGAACTGGGCCTCACCGTGGTGCTGATCGAGCACGATATGCGCCTGGTGATGGCCATCTCCGAGCGCATTACGGTGCTGGACTACGGCACCAAAATTGCCGAGGGCGACGCCGCGGCCATCCGCAGCAATCCCCGGGTGATCGAGGCCTATCTGGGCAAGGGCGCCGCCGGCGCCGCGGCGTAGATGTGTCCCCCGTTCGGTAAGGCCGAAGCACTGGCTCTGCCAGCGCTTCGGCCCTGACATAAAGAACTCATGGTCCTTCTTGAACTAAAAAACGTCCATACCTACTACGGCAAGATCCATGCCCTCAAGGGCATTTCGATCACCGTGGAAAAAGGCGAGATCGTAACCCTCATCGGCTCGAATGGCGCGGGCAAGAGCACGACCCTGCGCACCATTTCCGGGCTATTGACGCCGCGGGTGGGCGAGGTGCACTTCAATGGCCGGCGGATTGACCGGCTGCCGGCCCACGAGATCGTCAAACTGGGCATCGCCCAGGCCCCCGAGGGCCGGCGGATCTTCCCGCGGCTGACCGTGCTGGAGAACCTTGAAATGGGCGCCTACCTGCATGATACCCGCAGCCAGACCTACCAGGACGATCTTGAGCGCGTCTTTACCCTCTTTCCGCGGCTGCGCGAGCGCACCTCGCAGAAGGGCGGCACCCTCTCCGGGGGTGAGCAGCAGATGCTGGCCATCGGGCGCGCGCTGATGACCCGCCCGCAGGTGCTGCTGCTCGACGAGCCTTCGATGGGCCTGGCGCCGGTGCTGGTCGAGCAGATTTTCGAGATCGTGAAGACCATCAATGCTCAGGGCACCACGGTGCTGCTGGTGGAGCAGAACGCCCTTCAGGCCCTCGGCATTGCCCACCGGGGCTATGTGCTCCAGAGCGGCGAAATCGTGCTCGAAGACACCGCCCACGCCCTGCGTGAGAATGAGATGGTGCAGAAGGCATATCTGGGATTGGAGTAGTCTGGGTGCCGTTCGGGAGGAGGCGTGGCCTTCTCGCAACCCTCCAGAGTACGTCAGGTATGCACCGCGCCTGACTCTCCCTGGTCACTTTGCCGCTGGCGGGGGGGGCGGGGGCCGCAGGCCCCCGAAGATCTTTCCTTCCTGGCGCGGCGAAGCCGCGCCAGGAAGGGGAATGCCTGGAGGGGTGCAACCCCTCCGAACCGCCTCGCAGCAGAAGCCGCGGCAAGTGACAGCGTAGAGCTAAGCCGGTTACAACCTTAATGCCTCCACTCCTCGCCAACCTCACGGGGGACCCTGGGTAAGATGCCGGTGACGACTTCGTAGGTAATCGTCCCCAGCCAGGCCGCCACTTCTTCGGCGCTGATCGCTTCGTCCCCCTGCGCGCCGATCAGCGTTACCGCGTCGCCCCGGCGCACGCCAGGGATGTCGGTCACGTCCACCATGGCGTAATCCATACAGATGCGCCCGACGATCGGCGCGCGCCGTCCGCGTATGAGCACTTCGCGCCAGGGCGGGTTGCGGCGCAGCCCGTCGGCATAGCCCACGGGGATAGTGGCGATACGGCTGGGCCGCGCGGTCACAAATGCGCCCCCGTAGGAGATGGGCGTGCCGGGCGGGTGTTCGCGCACCTGGGCCACTTCGCTATGGAAGCTCAGGGCGGCGCGAAAGCCCTCCGGAAGGGCAATGGCGGGGCCGGGGGCCAGGCCGTAGCAGACGATGCCCGGGCGCGCCATGTCGAGGCGCGCCGCCGGCAGGCGCAGCAGCGCGGCGCTGTTGGCGGCGTGGGCCGTGGGCGGGCGCAGCCCGGCCGCCGCGAGTTCGCGCAGCAGGCCGGTGAAGATGGCCAGTTGCGCCTCGGTTTGCCGCAGGTCAGGAGCGTCGGCGCTGGCGAAGTGGGTGTAGATGCCGCTCACCTCCAGACCCGCCAGCCCCCGGAGCCAGGCGAGGAAGGTTCCGGTTTCGGCCGGTGGCAGGCCCAGGCGAGCCATGCCCGTATCAACCTTGATGTGCACCCGCGCTGGCCGGCCCCGGGCCAGGCCCGCGGCGTGGAGGGCCTCGGCGGCGTCGGGGTCGAAGAGGGTGCATTCCAGGCCCAGGGCGACGGCCTCTTCGGCCTGCCAGGGGGGCAGATAGCCCAGTACCAGGATGGGGGCGCTGATGCCTGCCTGCCGCAGCGCCCGCCCCTCGCCCAGGGTGGCGACGGCCACGGCCACTGCTCCCCCTCCCAGGGCGGCCCGCGCCGCGCGCACGGCGCCGTGGCCGTAGCCGTCGCCCTTGAGCACGACCATGAGCGGCACGCCCGCCAGGGCGCGGAGCCGCCGCACGTTGCCCGCGATGGCGTCGAGGTCAATGCGCAGCCAGGTCGGCCGGTCGGGAGCGCCGACACGCACGCTGTGCCAGGCTGGTTCCTGGCGCACCAGGTGCGCGCTGGCGCCAGGTTCGACCAGCCTGGCGACGACGCGCTCCATGCGCGCCTCGGCGCTGCCCTTGACCAGGATCAAGTCGCCTGGCCCGAGGTTGGCCGGCAGGGCGTTGACGGCGGCGGCGCTGGTGTCAACCACGTTGATGGGCAGATCGGGGCGCGCGGCCCGCGCGGCATCGGCGGCGACGACGCCCCAGTCACCCTTGAGGATCAGCCCGTCAACGCAGCGGGCAGCCAGGGCGCCCAGTTCGCGGGCCACGGCAATCGCGGCCTCCGGCGGCAGGTCGGAGAGGGCCCCCAGGATGGCAATGCGGCGCCGGGCGGGGAGCGCGGCGAGGGCGCGCAGGGCGGCGCGTACCGAGGGCGCCGTGGCGCTGAAACTGTCGTCGAGCACCGTGGCCCCGCTGGCAGCCGGCAGGGGCCGCAGGCGCCCGGCGGGCGGGTCGAGGCGCGCCAGGGCCGCCGCGCAGGTCGCCAGATCCACGCCACAGACCAGACCCACAGCGGCGGCGGCCAGGGTGGCATACACCGCCGGCTCGCCCAGAAGGGGCACGTGGGCCTCAACCGTCTCGGCGCCACGGCGCAGGCGCAGGCGGGTGCCATCAAGGTCGTAGCGTGGCGCCTCGGCCCACAGATCCAGGCCGGGGGTAAGGCCGTACAAGAAGGCGCGGGACGCGCCCATAGCCAGCGCGCGCACCCGGGGATCGTCGCCGTTGAGCACCGCGACGCCCTCGGGGGGCAGGGCGGCGACCAGGGCGCCCTTCTCGGCGGCGACGCCGTTCAGGTCCCCCAGGCCGCGGAGGTGGGTTTCACCCACAGCGGTGACCACGGCGACACGGGGTGGAAAGAGGGCCGCGAGCCGGGCAATCTCGCCGGGGCGATCGCTGCCGTACTCCAGCACGGCGAAGCGGTGCCGCGCCTCCAGGCGCGCCAGGGCGATGGGCAGGCCCAGCAGCGAGTTGAAGCTCCGCCGGCTCTGGAAGGTGGGGGCCAGGGTCGCTAGCACGGCGGTGATGGCGCGGCGAGTGGCGGTCTTGCCGACGCTGCCGGTCACACCGATGACCCGTGGAGCGACGGCGGCCAGGCGCGCGGCGGCCCAGCGTTGCAGCAGGGCCTGCGGGTCGTCGCTGAGCACCACCGTGGCGGCGCCGGGGTCGGCAGGGGGCCAGCGGCAGAGGACGCCGGTGGCCCCGGCGGCCAGCGCGGCGGGGATGTAATCGTGCCCGTCGGCGCGCGGGGTGCGCAGGGCGATGAAACACGCCCCGGGCGTGGTGAGGCGCGAGTCGTAGGACCAGTCGGCGAAGGTGGTCGCGCGGGGAGCGGTGTGCAGGCGCCCGCCCGCCGCGAGCAGTTCGTCAAGCGCAATCATGCCCGGTATTATAATGTTTCTCAACGCACATCGCTGTTCACCGGGAGGGTCTGGCAGGGCTGATGCAACGTCCGCTTCCGGCGGGGGGTGGGAGCGGCTACGCCGCCCGATACGGTCATGTTTCGTTGGTTCTGGCGGCGTAACCGCCAGAACCAACGAAACACGTGGGGTCTGGGGCTCGCCCCACAGACTATGTATTAGCCCTGGAGGGTCTGGGAGGGCGAAGCCCTCCCAGAAACATTCTTTTTCTTCTATCGAAACAGGCATCCAATGAGCAAAGTTGCCGTCGCGCGGCGCGTTGAGCGAGCCACCTGGGTGTGGATGGGGGTGGCGCTGCTGGCCCACACTGGCTGGGGCGCCTATCCGGTGCTGGCGCGCTACCTCCAGACCGTGAGCGCCCTGCCCAGTATGGCCTTGCTCTCCCTTGGCAACCTGATCGCCCTGCTGGTGTACGGGCCGTTCGCGTTGCCGCATGTTGACGGGCGGGTGCTGCGCTCGCGGGTGATCTGGGCCTTTGCCCTGGTCGTAGTGCTGCGAGCGATCACCAATCTCCTTGCCGCCCGCTACACGCTGGCGATCTACGTCCAGTTGATTACCCTGATGACGCCTCTCCTGGTGGCCTTTCTGAGCGCGGGGCTGTTCCGCGAGGCCCTGCCGCCCTTCACCTGGCCCGCGATTGGCTTCTCGTTCGTCGGCTCGCTGCTGATGATGAGCGGCGACCTCGGCGGTGGAGGTCCGCTGCTCCGTATCGGCGCGGGCGACCTGGTCGGTCTGGCCCTGGCATTGGCCTCGGCCCTGTGTCTGGCCTTCTACATGCTCCTGGTGCCGCGGGCAGCGCAACGGGACGTTTCGGGTGAAGCGGTGCTGCTGGTGCAGTTGATCGCCCTGACCCTGACCACCGGCGTGCTCAGCGCGATCCTGGGCGAGGATCCGGGACGCTTCGCCGCCATCGGCGGGAGCGACTGGGCGGTGTTCGGCGCCTTCGTCGGTTTTGTGCTGATCGGGGCCAATGTGGGGCAGATCGCCGCCCTGCGACGCCTGGGCGCGCCGCGGGTCAGCAGCACGATGGCCTGGCGGCTGATTGCCACCCTGGCGCTGGCGGCGCTGCTGCTCGGCGAGCGCCTGACCTCGCCCTGGCAGGCCCTGGGGGCGGTGATGGTCCTGGTCACCATTACCGTCTACCTCTCGCGGCAGCGGCAGGGCGTTGCCGCGCATGAACCGTGATGCCATTTTGGATTGGCGTATGGCGTCCGGGTCGTATCTGGCGATTATGCCCGCGCGGGCCGTTGAACAGGAATAACCTATGGCAGCAGCAACCACCATTCGCGCCCTCTATGTTGAGCGTCTGGACATCCCTTTGCGCGCGCCGTTCGGCATCGCTGGCGGGGCGCAGGAGCTGGCCCGTAACCTGCTGGTGACGCTGGAACTGGCCGACGGCACGCGCGGCTACGGCGAAGCCGCGCCCTTCCCGGCCTTTAACGGCGAGACGCAGGCCAGCGCCCTCGCGGCGATCGAGGCGGTACGCCCGCGCATCGAGGGGGCCGACGTGCGCGAGTGGCGCGCGATCGCCGCGATGCTGCGCGAGACCATCGGGAAGGTGGGCAGCGCCCGCTGCGCCATCGAAACCGCCGTTCTCGACGCCCTCACCCGTCGGGCGGGGATGCCGCTCTACGTTTTCTTTGGCGGCGCGAGCGACGCCCTGGAGACGGATATGACCGTTACCACCGGCACGGTTGAGGAGGCGGAGGTTGCGGCGCGGGAGATAGGGGCGCGCGGGATTCGGGTGATCAAGGTCAAGATCGGCGCGGGTGACCTGGCTCTCGACCTGGCGCGGATTGGCGCCATTCACGCCGTTGCCCCCGACGCGCCGCTGATCCTCGATGGCAACGGCGGGATGAGCGCCGACACCACCCTGGCGCTGCTGGGCGCGTTGCAGGCGCAGGGTCTGCGTCCGGCGCTGCTGGAGCAGCCGGTGCCCGCCGATGACTGGGAAGGGTTGCGGCAGCTCACGCGCTGGTCCGGCGTACCCGTGGCCGCCGATGAAAGCGCCGCCAGCGTCGCCAGCGTGCTGCGCCTGGCCGCCGAGCATGCCGCCGACGTGATCAACATCAAACTCATGAAGTGCGGAGTGGTCGAGGCGCTCGAGATCGCGGCGATCGCCCGCGCCGCCGGCCTGGGACTGATGATCGGCGGGATGGTCGAATCCACGCTCGCGATGACCATGGCGGCCCACTTCGCCGCCGGATTGGGCGGCTTCACCTTCGTGGATCTCGATACGCCAATGTTTCTGGCTGAGAACCCCTTCAAGGGCGGCTTTCGCCAGCAAGGGGCCCGGCTCAGTCTCGACCACATCGCGGCCGGACACGGGGTGGAGCCGCGAGGCTGACGCATCCCGGAGGGTTGAGTTGCCAGTACGTTGTCCAGGCCCCCAGGCCCCCAGGCCCCCGCTTGTGGCAGCGCCGCGTCGAACTGGTAAAGGAGAGGCGCCGCACCATCCCATCCGCCGGATAAACCTGGCCATGGGGTAGAAGTTCCATCCAAAATCAACCGGCTACGCTTGGATCTTCTTACCATAGTCACGTGCGTCTGCCCGCCCTATACTGAAAAGAATACCGGATATGATCGCACCGAAGCTCCCTCGCGCCGGGGCCGGCGTCGAGAGGGGCTCGTTGTCTTTTGCGAGCGTAGCGTATGACGACGCGACTCTTAATCGCCGATGACGATCCGCTTATTCGTATGAACCTGCGGGAGATGCTGCAAGAGCAGGGGTATCTGGTCGTAGGCGAAACCGGCGACGGGTTAAGCGCGGTGAACCTCACCCGGCAGGTGCGCCCGGAGCTGGTGCTGCTCGATGTGAAGATGCCGCACATGGACGGTATCACCGCGGCGAAGATGATCTACGACGAACACCTTGCGCCGGTGCTGTTGCTCACGGCCTACAGTTCGCGCGAGCTAGTTGAGCAGGCGCGGGCCGCCGGGGTGCTGGGATACCTGCTCAAACCGGTGCGTGACGCTGAGTTGATGGCGCTCATCGAAGTAACCGTGGCTCTGTCTCTTATACACATCT
>JAOACN010000361.1 GCA_026417815.1 Chloroflexaceae bacterium
GTCGGCAGCGTCAGATGTGTATAAGAGACAGACCTGGGTGATGGCGAAGGCCATTTTGGAGAGGGGAACGAGTTCCTGGTTGCGGTGGATGCGCTCCAGGAGATCGACCTGGGCCAGGGCGCTCAGCCCGTGGCGCTCCAGCAGGTCAATCAGCAAGCCCGTCTCCACGCCATAGCCGGTGAAGAAGGGCACGGCCTCGAGAGCGAAGCGCCGCCCGGCGTATTCGCCGGAGAGGGGTTGCAGCATACCCGACAGTTCGGGGTAGAAGAGGTTGAGCAGGGGCCGGGCGGTCAACTCGGTCACCCGACCGCCGCCGCTGGCCTGCACCTTCTCGCCGAACTGGATGGGCCGCCGGTAGAAGCCCTTACAGTACACCAGCCGGCGCTCGCGCAGCAGGGGGCCGATCACGCCGTAGACGAAGCGCGGGTGGAAGTTTTTGATGTCGGTGTCGCACCAGGCAATAATATCGCCACTGAGCACATAGAGGCTCTTCCACAGGGCCTCGCCCTTGCCGGAGAAGGCGCCATACTGCGGCAGGATCTCCTGATGAATGTAGACCGGGATACCGTGGGCGGCGGCGATCTCGCGGGTGCGATCCTGCGAGCCGCTGTCAATCAGCACCACCTCGTCGAGCAGCGGCGTTTTCTTCATCAGGTGCTCCTGCACCTGGCCGATGATCTCACCGATGGTCTGCTCCTCGTTGAGGGTCGGCAGGGCGAGGCTGATGCGCACCCCCTGCTGTTGTTTGAGCGCCAGGAGGCGTTGCAGGTCGTCGTACTCGGTGGAACTGAAGGTGTTTTCGGCGAACCAGCGGTCAACAATGGCCGAGAGATCGCGCTGCTGCTGCCAGATCTGCTGGGCCTGCTCCTCGTCCTGGGCCATGCGGTGGCGCACAAGGATGACCGTGGTGGCGGCCTTGCGCAGGATGCGGTCGGCGAGGGGGCCAATGGGGGCCTCGGGGTCGCCCTGACGGCCAGTAACCCCCAGCACGATGGCCTGGTGATCGGCGGCCTCGGCCAGAATGGCCTGCTCGACGGGGATGCTACGCTCCAGCCAGCGCGTGACGCGGGGCATGGCGCGCAGGGATTGCAGGCTCTCGCGCACGGCGCCGTTGTCGGGCAGGCGCGGGTTGGCGGCGTAGAGCACGCTGATCCCGGCCCCGTGGCGTTCGGCCAGGGCCAGGGCCACTTCGCAGGCCAGGGGCGTGTGGGGGCCGCCGCGCACCGGCAGAAGGATGCGCCGCCAGTGGCCATCGCCCATCAGACGCGCCACCATCACATCACAGGGGGGATGGCGCAGCAGGCTGTCAATCGGCGGGCCAAAGAGCCGTTCGGAGGAAGACTGCTCGGCCTGCCAGCCCAGCAGGATCAGGTTGGCCCGCTGCTCCTGAGCCGCGGTGCGGATGCCCTCGGTCAGGTCATGGGCCACAGTGATCACCGTGCGCACGGGCACCTGGATGGCGCCGAGTTCGGCGATCGCGTCGTGGGTGGCGCGCACGCGCCGCGTCTCCAGCATGCCTTCGCTCAACGGCTGGCCTTCGGGCACCACCACGATGCTGAAGATTACCACCTGACCGCCGTGATGGCGGGCAATGTCAGCCGCCATGGGCAGCAGCAGGCGGATCTTCTCCGGCGCCCGCGCGGGCAGGAGCACCGTGTATTCTCCCGAGTCATTGCCACTGTATGCAGAGGTCATCGCAACAGGTTTCCTTCCTCGCCGGTAGGGGACGCCGCGGGCGGTTGGACATACGCGCCTGCGAGCAATGGGACGACGTGCCGGCGCACGATCGCCTCCCACGTATAGGTCGTGCGGACGCGTCGCCGCAGCGCGTAGCGCTCATCGGCGGCGAGCGCGGTCAGGATCCGTTCCGCGATCTGGTCGGGATGTTCCTCAAGCCCGAAGTAGATCGCAGCCGAACCGGCCGAGGCCCGCAGGGGCGGGATGTCGCTACAGAAGATCGGGATCCCGCTCAACCCCGCCTCCAGCACCGGAATGCCAAAGCCTTCGTAGCGGCTGGGGAAGAGCAGACCATCGGCCAGGTGAAAGAAATCGGCGAGCATGGCGTCGGAGACGGGATGGGGCTGGCCCTGGGGGTCGGTAAAGACCTCGTAGAGGAACACCGCGGCGTCTTCGGCGCCCGTGTCGCGGCGCAGGGCCAGCAACTCGGCCAGGTAGGCCGCGTTGGCCGGATTATGGGGCCCCGGCGGCCCGGTGACCACCAGGCGCGGCGCGGCGCCCTGGCGGCGCATGGCGCCCGTAATGGCGACGGCCAGTTCGATGTTCTTGCGCCGGGTGATGCGCGCCGGCAGCAGGAGCAGCGGGGCGGCCTCCAGCAAGCGCAGCCGCTCGACCAGGTCGGCCGTCTCCGGCTCCAGTTTGAGCAACCCCCGCACATCAACGCCAGGGGTCACCACGGCGATTTCTTCCGGCGCCAGCCCCAGCAACTCGGCCAGGATGCTGCGCCGGTCCTCCGAGACGACCACGTAGCGCACCCCGGGCCACGCTTCGCGCAGCAGGTCCCAGGGGTAGCCGGGGTGCAGTTCCGGAAGGTACAGGGGATCGCGCCAGGCGAAGTCGTGACACCAGGCCAGCATACGGGGCAGGCGGCCCGCCTCGTGGAGGCGCCACAGGGCGGCGGTGAAGGTCAGGTTCTTGTGCAGGCTCAGCACATTGTGCACCATCAGCGCGTCGCAACCGGCGAGGGTGTCGTCGAGCCAGGCGGCGATGCGATCACGCAGGGCCAGGAACCCGGCGCTGACGGTTCCGGCGGCCAGTTCGCGGCTGATGCGTTCGACCGCCTCGCCGCGGGAGCCAAGTTCGGGCAAGACATACACGTCCACTCCCGGCGCCACGTCGCCGCCTTTTCCGGCAAGCATGCGCACCGACCATCCCAGCGCGGCAAGGGCCCGCCCGTGCGCGGCCATGGTGATCTCAACGCCGCCAACGTAGGGCGGCCCGGCGTAGTGCAGGATGGCAACCGTGCTCATACAATCTCTCCCCGGCTCATACGGATGGCCAGATCGATGAAACACGCCGCCGACCAGCCAAACATCGGCGCAGCCTTGGGCGGCGCTTCACCGGTCAGGGGATGGTAGTACTCGTAGATGTCACGCTGGCCCATCACCAGGCGCAGCGTCTGCTCGGCCAGCTCTCCAGCGAGAGAGCGGAAGCCGGTGCGCTGCAGGGCCTCGACGAAGATGTAGTTGATATTGATCCACACTGGCCCGCGCCACATCTGCTGGGGATCATGGCGGGGATCGGAAAGAGCGACCGTGGGTAATGGATAGGTGGCCCAGAAGCTGCGCGGGTCGCGCAGATGGGTGATCAGGCGTTCGGTAATCTCGGGCGGCATACGCGCCGTCCAGAGGGGGTAGAGGCTGAAGGGCGTCAGCACCTTGATCGGGCGGTGCTCGCGTTGTGACCAGAACACCCCGGCGCGTTCGTCGTAGAAATGCTCAATGATCCGCCGCGCCAGGGCGTCGGCGCGGTTCTTCCAGAGCGTTGCCTCGCGCGCGCGCCCCAGGATGCGGGCCATGTTCGAGAGCGCCTCCATCTGCAGGCAAAGGTAAGTGTTCAGGTCCACCGCCTCGACTGGCATACCCTCGTCCCAGAGCGGGCTGTCGTCCAACCCTGAGGAGAAGGGATGCGAGTACTGCACGATCCCATCGGCGTCATCGTCATTCAACCCGAACCACCACGAGTTCCAGCGCACCAGCGGCTCGTAGATGTCGCGGAGCATGGCGAGGTCGCCTGTCTGATTGTACACGTGCATTGCGACCCAGCCGATAATCGGCGGCTTGGTCACGGCGGCGGCCACCGGCGCCTCCAACTGGGTGATGGTGCCCTCGTCGTAGACGGCGTCGGGGATCATGCCGTCGGGCAACTGGTGGTCGAGCATGAACTGGATCTGGTCGCTGGCCAGTTTGGGATCGGTGTAGCGGAAGGCCAGGGCGTGGAAGTAGTTGTCCCACTGCCACGCGCCGATGTAGTGCGCCTTACTGGGGGCCACGCTCTCGCGGCGGAAGTAGCCGTAGGGCGAGAGCATGTTGTTGCCCAGAACCCACCAGGCGTAGTAGTACTGCTGGCGATAGGGTTCATGCACCGCCGGCACAGCGGCAAACCAGCGGTGCCAGCGCTCCTCGGCGGCGCGCAGGGCGGCGCGAAAGGGCATGACGCGGCGGTCAAGGTCAAGACCGGCCTGGATGTGCAGGGTGACGGCCGTATCGGCATCGCCCTGGGCCACCAGGGTCACATGGTAGCCGACGCCGTTATGCTCAACCTGGTTGAGGATCAGGGCGCCATTGGTGGAGTAGGCGCAGTTCCGCACCGTCTTGAACTCGCCTCCCTGAGCATCGGGACGGGCCAGGTCAGGCACGACGGTGAAGCTGATTCCGCTTGCAACTCCAGTGGGCAACCCGAAACTCAGGGTGTATTCATCTTGAAACACGCAGCGAAACTCGCCGACAGGGGTCTGGAACATCACGGCGTGAGGATAGGTGGTCGCCTCAAACGGCACGGGGCGACCGTTGCCGTCCACCAGGCGCAGGCCGGGGATGTACGGCGGGCGCTGGCGGTAGGCCGACAGGCCGGGAGTGAGCGAGGTCAGGCGTTCGGCGAGCTTGAGATAGAGGGTGTCAGGCTGCCGCCGATCCTTGAAGAGGAGCAGGCGCGAGCCGCGGTCGCTGAAGGGAATGCGTTCAAGCAGGATACGGTTCTCCAGGGCAAGAAGAAACGGCGACTCAGGGACGTACACGTTTCACACCTCCATGGCTCCGGCGCCCCCGGCGTCGGGCCCAGGGCAAGAGGGGGCGGCGGGGCTTTCCGGCTGGTCCACGCACCCGCTGGTATTGTAGCATCTCCCGCGAGAGTAGGGGCTGATGCTACGTCGCTCGGGAGGGCTGCGCCCTCCCAGACCCTCCGCAACGATGCGTTTGATTGACATAGTCGGTTCGGGGGCGTATCTTTGATAGTAACACACGCAATCATGGGGCGCAGCAGCAAGGACACCCGCTATGGGTATTGCCGCCGACATTACGATCATTCTCGTCGCGGCGCTGCTGGGCGGCTTTGTGGCCCGGCGCCTGAACCAGCCGCTCATTCTGGGCTACATCGTCGCCGGCATCGTCGTTGGCCCGTACACCGCCGGTCCGCGGGTGAGCAACATTCACGATATCGAGCTCCTCGCGGAGATCGGGGTGGCGTTGTTGCTCTTTGCCCTGGGGGTTGAGTTTAACCTCAAAAAGCTCCTCCGCTTCAAGTGGGTGGCGTTCGGCGGCACCATTCTGCAGATGACCCTCACCACCGCCGTCGGCTTCGCGCTGGGCCGCTTCCTGGGATGGGAGCCGTATGCCGCGCTGTGGCTGGGCGCGCTGGTGTCGCTCTCTTCGACCATGGTCATCCTCAAGACGCTCATGGGCCAGGGCAAGCTCGGCACCCTGGCCAGCCGGGTGATGCTGGGCATGCTGATCGTCCAGGATCTGGCCGTGGTTCCGCTGATGATCATGCTGCCCGAACTGGCCAACGTGGGTGATGGCCTGGCCAATCTGGGGCTGGCGGCGCTGCGCGCCGGGCTGATCCTGGCAGCAATGGTCTTTGTCGGCACGCGGGTGATCCCTTTCCTGCTGAAACGGATCGCGACCTGGAACTCGCGGGAGTTGTTCCTGGTGGCCATTATGGCCCTGGGCCTGGGGATCGGCTACGCGACCTACCTGGCCGGGCTTTCTTTCGCCTTCGGCGCCTTCGTGGCCGGCCTGGTGCTCAGCGAGTCGGATTACAGCCACCAGGCGCTGAGCGACATCATCCCTCTGCGCGATGTGTTCGGCATGCTGTTTTTCGTCTCGGTGGGCATGCTGATCGATCCGGCCTTCCTGCTGGCCCACTGGTGGCCGATCCTGGTGCTGACCCTGGTGGTGAGCTGTGCCAAGGTGGCGATTTTCGCCGCAGTGGTACGCCTGTTCGGCTACCGCGGCGATGTGCCCCTCACCGTCGGGTTCGGGCTGTTCCAGATCGGCGAATTCGCCTTCGTTCTGGCGCGGGTGGGTCTGGCCGTTGGCGCCCTGACCGGCGCCCAGTCGAACCTGGTGCTGGCCGCAACGGTGGTAACGATGGTCCTCACGCCGTTCGTCAGCCGGCTGGCCACACCCACGTACACGCTCTGGCGCCGCTGGCGCGGCAAGACGCCCAGCCCGATGCTCTCGCGGGTAGAGGAGCCCCTCCGCGGGCACACGATTATCGCCGGCTACGGCCGGGTGGGGCGCTACACGGCCGACCTGATGCGCCGGTTGGGGCACCCCTTTGTGGTTATCGAGCGCGATCAGCACCGTATGGACACGTTGAAGGCCAGCCGCGTGCCGGTGATTTACGGCGACGCCAGCAGCCCGACGGTGCTGGAGGCAGCGGGCATCCACGAGGCACGGCTGCTCCTGGTGGCGGTGTCGGCGGCAATCGACGTCGAGACCATTGTGCGCCAGGCCCGCGCGCTCAACCCGCGCCTGCACATCGTCGCGCGGGCAACGCGCCTGGCCCAGCTTGAGGTGCTGCGCCAGCTCGGCATTCACGAAGTGGTGCAGCCTGAATTTGAGGCCGGGTTGGAAATGGTGCGCCAGGCGCTGCTGCACTTCGACGTGCCCACAACGGAGATCGAGCGGTTAAGCGATACCGTGCGGGCCGAGTGTTACCGGCCCATGGAGGCCCTCAGCACCGATGCGGCAACCTTGCGCCGCCTGCGGCGCATGCGGCGCAGTCTGGATATTGTCTGGTACGCTCTGCCGCCTGATTCGCCCCTGGCCGGGAAGAGCATCGGCGCCAGCGCCATCCGCAAGCGCACCGGTGTCTCGGTCGTCGCTATTCTGCGCGGCGACAGGGTGATCGCCAACCCGGATCCCGAGACGGTACTTGAGGCTGGCGACCAGATCGCCATCCTGGCAACGCCGCCCCAGCGGGCGCTCTTCCAGCAGTGGCTCGAAGGGAAAGGCGCGGAACCGACCCCGGCGCCGGCGGCGGCGACCACGGTGGCAACCAGCACGTAGTTATTGCTGAACCACGCCTACGACGCGGGGTCGTGCGCGGCCCCCAGCACACGCGCCACCGGCACGCCCTCCTGGTGTCCCTTGGTTGCCAGAAGGGATGGCTCGCTTGTCAGATAGCAGCCCGCCACCTCGTGGCGCACGCGCCCTGAGACCAGGATCTCGCCACTGGCGGCGTGTTGCATGAGATGGGCCGCCAGGTTCATCTCATCGCCCTGGGCCGTGAACACGCGCCGCTCGGCGCCGCCCACGGCGCCCAGGTAAAGCAGGCCCTGGGTGATCCCGCCGCGGGTGATCAGCCCCCGTTCGCGCAACTCCAGGCAGCATCCCACTGCCCGGCCCGCGTCCCCGCCGCGGGCCAGCGGCCCGCCAAAGAGCAGTACCAGCACGCCGCCTTTGTTGCCCACCTCGATCTCGTTCAGCCAGCCGCCCCAACGCTGGGTCACCGCCTGCACCTGGCTCACCAGCGGATGCAGCGCGGCCGGATGGGCCGGCAGGCTGAAGCCTGCAAATACGGGAACGCAGGTCCGGTACCCGGTGATAAGGGTATCGTGCCGCAGGCGCCCGATGAGGCGCCGGGGGAGGAAATCGTCGTCCTGCAACGGCGGCCCGGGCTCGCCCGGTTGGAAACGCGCCCGTTCCGCGGTCGGGGCGGGCTGGTCGGCTACGATAACCTGGCCCACGCGCGCGGCGCGCTCCGCTGC
>JAOACN010000718.1 GCA_026417815.1 Chloroflexaceae bacterium
GCGTCAGATGTGTATAAGAGACAGGCAGTGTCGCGTACAATGAGGCTCTGGGGGCGTTGACGCTCACCGGGGCGCTGTTTGCCTACCTGCGCGGGCGCACCGTTGTGGCGACGTTGCTCGGCGCCCTGGCGGCGCTGACCAAAATGGACCTGCTGGCGCTTTACACTGGCACGGTGGCGCTGAGCGCCCTGTACGACCGGTTCGCGGGCCGGCGCGAGTTGCCGTGGCGCCACCACGTTGTGTGTCTGGTTGGGCCACTGGCGCTGGCCGCCCCGTGGATCTGGGGGCACTACCTGGGCGGCGGCGCGCGGACGCCGACCCGCGGGCTGTCGTGGGAACTGTTCACCATCATCTTCCCGATGATGGTGGAACTCACCTTGTACATCCCCTGGTACGGCGTGGTATTCACGCTGGGGGTGATTGGCGCGGTGATCGTCCACGGCCTGCGCGCGGGGGCGTTGCCGCGTCTTACGGCGGTGGCGCTGGGGGTATGGATGGCTCTGGGGTTGCTGGTGGTGCTGGTCTACTGCGCCACGCCGGGGGCGGGGAACAGCCCGCGCATCTTCGTGCCGGCCCTGCCGCCGCTGGCCCTGCTCTTCGGCGCCGGCTTTGCGCGGCTGCCCCTGGCCTGGCGTCGCCGGGCGGGCGTGTACCTCGGCGTGCTCTTTCTGGTCATCAATGCGTTTGTGATCTGGTACCAGGCCGCGGCCTACGGCGCGCCGATCCGCGCCGCCGCGCCGGCCTTCAGCGAGTTGCGGCAACGCGAACAGGGCTTCGTGCTTACCCCGATCTACTGGGAAACCATCCTCTACACGCGCCAGCGCGCCACCTGGTTCGAGGCTGATGAGGCCTTTCGTGAGAATATCATGGGCGACGCCGGGAACTTTGCGCGCTACATCGAGCGGCATCCCATCCGCTACGTTCTGCTCCCCAACGCCGCCTCCGGCCCCGGGCCGCGCGACCCCGCGGCGCCAGCGGTGCGGGCCTACCTGGATGCCAATGCCGAACGCATTGATACCGGCGCCTGGACGCTGTGGGTGCTTCCGCGAGATGGTTCCTTGTAGGAAAGGCTCAGAGGGGCCTGGCTCCTCCGGGCAATGTGGCGAGGGCCGCAGGCTTCGCCCCACGACAATGAACGAACGTACCGCGATCAACGACCTGCTCAGCGGGCGCATCGCGACGCTGACCATCGCGCCCGATGGGACGCTGAGGGCCGACGATCCTCCGCAGGGGTTGATCCTGTCCGGGGCGTTCAATCCGCTCCACGTCGGGCACGAGGGCATGGCCGCCGCCGCCGCGCGCCTCACCGGGCTGCCGGTGGCCTTTGAGCTGGCCGTGGTCAACGCCGACAAGGGGGTGCTCGAGCCGGAGGAAATCGCGCGCCGGGCCGCCCAGTTCGCCGGACGCCACACCCTGGTGCTCTCGCGGGCGCCGTTGTTTGTCGAGAAGGCCATCCTCTACCCCGGCCGGCGCTTCGTAGTGGGTTACGATACGGCCGCCCGGCTCATCGCGCCCCGCTACTACGGCGGCGAGGCGGCAATGCACGCCGCCCTGGAGGCGATCCGCGCCGCCGGCTGTTCCTTCCTCGTCGCGGGGCGCCTGGTGGAAGGCCGTTTTCACACCCTGGCCGATCTTCCCATCCCGCCCGACTGCGCCGACCTCTTCACTCCCATCCCCGAGACCCTCTTCCGCGCCGATATCTCCTCTACCGAACTGCGCGCCCGCGCCAGCGGCAGGGCCGACGCATAGGCGCAGCCTGTGCTTCGGCCCTGCCGGTGGGGGCCGACCCGCCCGCCATGGGCAGGGGCGGGGGGGAGCGCGGGGTCCCCAACCCCTCCTCTCTTGCGGGTCTATGTTCACCTTAGACAGTCATACGCCTGGCGCACAACGCCCGATGAAAACCGGCCCCCGTACGGCCGCAGCGCGCTACGGCTACCCGCTGCGGGGCCTATGTTCACCTTAGAGATAACAATCTTCTCAGCCTGCGCCTCCCGTACGCGGTATGGGTGTTCAGTTCCAGGGAGTAAGCTATAGCCATCTCTAAACAGCGGCCGTGCGTGAGGACGCAGCGCGCTGCGTCCTCTACGCAACGCGCTGCGTCCCGACGGGTACGTCTGATACTCCGGGCTTCACAAGCTGAAGAGGACTGCCATATCAGACGGTCATACGCCTGGCGCACAACGCCCGATGAAAACCGGCCCCCGCACGGCCGCAGCCCGCTGCGGCCTACCCGCCTATTTTCACCTCAGGCGGATGGACCAAGAAACTCCTGACCGTATAATGGTTGAGATATGAACGTGGACACGGGAAATCGAGCCGGGTTTCCCTATTGCCCCACCCCACCAGGGGCGGCGATGTCGAGAGTAACCATTCTGATCGCCTGGAGCAAGCGAGGGGAACACTATGACTGAACAGCCCGTTAACTTTGCGCCCTTCGAGACAAAAATGCGTCGCGAAGGGCTTGAAGAGATCGTCATTGACAATTTCCGCTACTACTACACTGCCCTGGTCAAGGGTGATACCGGCCTCGTTCCAGAGAGCCAGATCCAGCCGGTCAGTTCGCTGCCCAACCTGGAGACCCTGGGGGCCTATGAAGAACCAGGACGGGCTGCCCTGGCCCGCGTGGCGGTGCTCAAGCTCAACGGTGGCCTGGGCACGAGCATGGGGCTGGAACGGGCCAAATCAGTGCTCGTCGCCCGCGAGGGCCTGACCTTCCTCGACATTATCGCCCGGCAGAACCTGGCCGATCGCGCCCTCTACGGACGAACCATCCCCCTGATCTTCATGAACAGCTTCAACACCGACGCGGATACCCGCGAGGTACTGGCGCGCTACCCTCAGCTCGCCTGTGACGTCCCCCAGACGATGCTCCAACACAAAGTTCCCAAGGTGTTGCAGGCAACCCTGCAACCGGCCGTCTGGCCCGCGGAACCGGAGCTGGAGTGGTGCCCGCCTGGCCACGGCGAAGTGTACATTGCGCTGGCAACCTCGGGGGTGCTGGAGCAACTACTGCGACATGGGTACGAATACCTGTTTATCTCGAACGCCGACAATCTGGGCGCGACCCTTGACCTGGCCCTGCTGGGCTATATGGCCCAGCAGGAGATCCCCTTCCTGATGGAGGTCGCCAGCCGCACCAAAGCCGACCGCAAGGGCGGCCATCTGGCCCGGCGCGCCGATGGGCGGCTCATGCTGCGCGAGGTGGCCCAGTGCCCCGAGGATGACCTGATTTACTTCCAGGACATCGCGCGCCATCGCTACTTCAACACCAACAACATCTGGGTGAACCTGCACCGCTTGAAGACGCTGCTGGAAGATGGTCACAATGTCATCAAGCTGCCCTTGATCCGCAATCGCAAGACCCTCGACCCCCGCGATCCCGATTCGCCGCCGGTCTATCAACTGGAAACGGCGATGGGCGCGGCGATCGAGGTGTTTCCCGACGCCCGGGCCGTGCGGGTGCCCCGTAGCCGCTTCGTGCCGGTGAAGACCTGCGCCGATCTACTGGTGCTGCGCTCGGATGTGTATGCGCTCGATGCCAATGCCCGGCTGCGCCGCCATCCCGAGGCCCTGGCCGTCAACCCCGTGGTCACCCTCGACAAGAACTACTACACCCTGATTGACGATTTCGAGGCGCGGTTTCCCGCGCCCCCGTCGCTGCGGGCCTGCAGCGCGCTGACGGTTGAGGGTGATGTGTTCTTCGAGCCAGGGTCAACCTTCCGCGGCAACGTGAAGGTGGTCAATCGCAGCAGGAGTCAGCGCCGCCTGCCGCCCGTCACGCTGGTGAACGAGGAGCGTGAAGTTTAGCGCGCCGACCGGAATGCTTGATCCATTGAGGACAGTGAGCCATGTGGCTCACGGCGCGCATGCCGCCATCGTTACAGAGCAGGGGCGACCGTCTGGTCGCCCCTGTCTGCTGGAGGTCTCGGGCTGCCGGGTTCGGGGGTGGAGGGGGAGAGGAAAGCTTCTCAGGTGTAGGTTTTTCCGGCGCCTCCTCGCGTCACATGCGCCATCCGGGGCATTGGGACGCCCAACTTCCCCCTCTCCACCTACGGTGGAGAGGGGGGCAGGGGGGTGAGGATCGGAAGCGCATTGGAATGCCGAA
>JAOACN010000416.1 GCA_026417815.1 Chloroflexaceae bacterium
ATCTCCGAAGTGATGGTCAACGGACCGTATCGGGTCTACATCGAGCAGAAGGGCAAGCTGAAGCTTTCGCCGGTGCGCTTCGCTAACGACGAGCATGTGCTCAAGGTCATTGACCGGATCATTCGCCCGCTGGGCCGGCGCATCGACCGCAAATGGCCCATGGTTGACGCGCGTCTCCCCGATGGTTCCCGCGTCAACGCGATCATCCCCCCGTGCGCCATTGATGGCTCGACCATCACCATCCGTAAGTTCTCGAAGAATAAACTCAAAGTGGACGATCTGATCCGCTTTGGCTCGCTGACGCCCGAGATGGCCGAGTTCCTGCGCGCGTGCGTCATTTCGCGTCTCAATATCGTGGTCGCGGGCGGCACCGGCTCCGGAAAGACCACCCTGCTCAATGTGCTCTCGAACTTCATCCCCGAGGACGAGCGCATCGTTACCATCGAGGATAGCGCCGAGTTGCAACTGGCCCAGGAGCACGTGGTGCGCCTGGAGTCGCGCCCGCCCGAAGTGGACGGCACCGGTCGCGTGACCATTCGCGACCTGGTGATCAACTCGCTGCGTATGCGCCCGGAGCGGATCGTCATCGGCGAGTGTCGCGGCGGCGAAACCCTCGATATGCTCCAGGCCATGAACACCGGCCACGACGGCTCGCTTACCACCCTCCACGCCAATACCCCCCGCGACGCCCTGGCGCGCATGGAGACCATGGCCCTGATGGCCGGCATGGAGATGCCCCTCAAGGTCATCCGCGAACAGATCGCCTCGGCCATTGACCTGATCGTCCAGCAAACCCGCCTCGAAGATGGCCAGCGCAAGGTGGCCTTCATCACCGAGGTGCAGGGGATGGAGGGCGATACGGTCGTGCTACAGGACATTTTCAAGCTTGAGATCCTCGGTAAGACCCCTGAGGGCAAGATCCAGGCCGAACTGCGACCCACCGGCGTGCGCCCCCGTTTCACCCCGCGCCTGGAGGCGCACGGCTTCAAGCTTCCACCAAACATCTTCGGCGCGCAGATCCCCGGAAAGAAGGCCTGGTGAGCGTCTGAGCCAGCCAGTAGCAGCACCGCGGGCGCGGAGATCGGTTCGGTCGATCTCCGCGCCTGTTGTGTGCGTGTTGAGTGCAGCAACGTATGCAGCCCCCTGCTAATCGCGTCATCGTGGTAGGCGCCGGCCTCGGTGGCCTGGCCGCCGCCATCCGCCTGGCCGCCGCCGGTCGCCAGGTCATCGTGCTGGAGAAAAACGACCGCGTGGGGGGGAAACTCAACCTCCTGCATGAGGCCGGCTACACCTTCGACACCGGTCCGTCCCTGCTGACCATGCCCTGGGTGATCGAGGAGTTGTTTGCGGCTGCCGGTCGCCGGGCCGCCGATTACCTCACCCTCGAGCAGATCGAGCCGACCTGCCGCTACCGCTGGCCCGATGGCACAACCTTTGACGCCTGGCAACGCCTGCCCCAACTGATCCAGGAGATCGAACGCCTCAGCCCGCCCGACGTGCCGGCATTCTTCCGTTTTCTGGCCCACACCGCCCGCATCTACGACGCCGTGGCCGACGCCTTTCTGCTCAAACCCTTCGACGGCCCGCACGAACTGCTTACCCCCCGCCTCCTCCGCGATGGCCCGAGTATCGACGCTCTGCGGAGCGTGGACGCAGCCGTGCGCGCGTTCTTCCGCAGCCCCTATCTGCGGCAGGTCTTCAACCGCTACGCCACCTACAACGGCTCATCGCCCTACATCTCGCCAGCGACCTTCAACGTGATCGCCTACATCGAGTTCGCCGAGGGCGGCTGGTACGTGCGCGGCGGGATGTACGCCCTGGCCCGCGCCCTGCTGCGCCTGGCAACCGAACTCGGGGTAGAGGTGCGCACCAGCGCCCCCGTCGTGGCCATTGAGACCAGCGGTCGCCGTGTGCGCGGGGCGCGCCTGGCCAGCGGCGAGGAACTGGCCGCCGGTCAGGTGGTGATCAATGCCGACCCGAGTTACGCCTACCGCGCCCTCATTCCCGGCCAGGAGGCCATGGCCGCGCGCCTGGCCCGCCAGGAGATCTCCTGCAGCGGCTTCGTGCTCTTCCTTGGCGTGAACCGGCGCTACCCTCAGCTCGCCCACCACAACATCTTCTTCAGCGACGACTACCCCCGCGAGTTTGCGGCGATCTTTCAGAAGGGCGTACCCGCAGCCGACCCGACGATCTATGTCGCCGCCACGGCCCTCACCGACCCCGAACACGCCCCGCCCGGCCATCTCAACCTGTTTGTGCTGGTAAACGCGCCGGCCCTCAATCCTCGCGTGTGCTGGCAACGCGAGGCCCGTGCCTACCGTGACAGCATCGTCGCCAAACTCGAACGTATGGGCCTGACCGACCTCAACCGCCATATCGTCTACGAACGGATCTGGACGCCAGCCGACATCGCCGAACGGTACAATGCCCCCGGCGGCGCGATCTACGGCTGGGCCTCCCATTCGCCCTTCAGTGCCTTCTTTCGCCCGCCGCTGCGCGCCCGCAACCTCCACGGTCTCTACTTCGTCGGCGGCGGCACCCACCCCGGCGGTGGCATCCCACTGGTGCTCCTCTCCGGGCGCGCCGTGGCCGAGCGCATCGTCGCTGACAGCCGGCGCCCCGGCGGCCCGGCTGCATAACGCCTGCCATACACCCCACCCGAGCAAAACTCTTTACACTCTACCAGCCTGTTCTTCGTAGCAAAAGGCGCAACCTACCCCGCCTCAAGCCCACAAAACGCTGACAGGGGTCTCTATTATCGTTAAGATACGATTAACCCCTTGATTCTTGGGCGTCAAAATGCTATGATAGCGCCGAAGCCTCAAGGGAACAGCAACACACCAGAGTACCTGAACAGTCGAAAACGCGCCGTCGTAAGACAAGCGCCATCCTCTCACTGTAAAGAAAAAAGAGCGCACTTGGAGAGGATGAGCGTACGTTAGGGGAAATGGAACGCTACCGTGTAACGTTCCAGGGAGACTAACAGACAAGCGCCGGATCGCTGACTGAGCGATCGGATGCTGTGCGAGTTGCGCGATGGCCTCTCTACGCAAAGCTCAACGCGTGTGGACAGGAGGAGCTTGTTACCCACGCAAAGCAGGAGCCATACCCAAAGGCAAAAGCTGGCACGGCAAAGCGCCACACATGCGTGCGCCGAAGGCAGAGCGGCCCAGGGTCTGCGCAGGGATAAGTAGACTGTATCGGTTGCTCAACGGCGTTGCCAGACCCTTGAGGCCCCAATCTGGGGAACGGTACGTGTCGGTAACCTGGCGGAAACTGTACGCACGTTCGGTAACCTATCGGGAACTGTACGCACGTTCGGTAACCTATCGGGAACACACACACGTTACTGGGTCATGGTTCATGCAGGGCCGGAAGGTAAACCTTCCGGCCGTTGCGTTTTCGGTTGCATCCATCCATGGGGCGAACGCCGTTTCACCCCAATGCCACGCCCCGGGGCTACACAGCGTCGTGTAGCCCCGGGGCGCATTAGTGGGAACCCCGGGGGTCCCTACGCGTACGTGTTCGGAGTTGGAGTAACCCC
>JAOACN010000421.1 GCA_026417815.1 Chloroflexaceae bacterium
GACATCAAGGCCATGGCCGAGGCGTCGCCGATGGGCATGCTCACCAGTCGCGCCATTGAGCGCTGGACGCGCATCGCGGCCTTTCGCAAGCCGCTGATCGCCGCGGTGAGCGGGTATGCCCTCGGCGGGGGCTGCGAACTGGCGATGATGTGCGATATGATTGTCGCCAGCGAGACCGCGCAGTTCGGCCAGCCGGAGATCAACCTGGGGATCATTCCGGGCGCGGGCGGCACCCAGCGCCTCACGCGCGCCATCGGCCCCTACCGCGCGATGGAGCTTATCCTCACCGGCGCGACGATCTCGGCTCAGGAGGCCTTCCAGTACGGTCTGGTCAACCGGCTGGCCCCGGTGGAGAACTTTCTCCAGGAAGCGCAGCGCCTGGCCGCCCGGGTGGCCGAAAAGGCGCCCCTCGCAACGCAACTGGCCAAGGAGGCCGTGCGGGCCGCCGCCGAGACGACGCTGCGCGAGGGTCTGGCGATTGAGTTGCGTAATTTCTACCTGCTCTTCGATACCGAGGACCAGAAGGAAGGCATGCGCGCCTTTATCGAGAAGCGCCCGGCGGTGTTCAGGGGTCGCTGAGGGGCGTGGGGAAACCCGGTTTTCCCACACCCCTGCTCGATGGAGGAGCGTGGGGAAACCCGGTTTCCCTATACCCCTGCCCGATGGGGGCAGAACCTGGTTGCCCCAACCCCCCTGCCGGCAGGGACAGGTGTTGATTGAAATGATGCGAAAAGGGGCTTTCTCCTATGGATACAACCGTCCTCTACGCGGTGTCCGACGGTGTGGCGACCCTCACGTTGCATCGGCCCGAGGTGTTCAATGCGCTGAACGCCCAACTGCACGCCGATCTGCTGGCGGCCCTGCAGCGGGCCGAGCGCGACCCGCAGGTGCGGGCCGTGGTGATCACCGGCGCCGGGAAGGCGTTTTGCTCCGGGCAGGACCTGCGCGAGTTTCCGGCTGAAGGTGCCCCGGCGCTGATCGCCGAGCGTCTGCGCCAGAGCTACAACCCCCTGGTCACCAGACTGCGCACCCTGCCAAAACCGGTGATCGCGGCGATCAACGGTGTGGCCGCGGGGGCCGGCCTGAGTCTGGCCCTGGCCTGCGACCTGCGCCTGGCCGCCGAGGGGGCGCGCCTGGTGGTGGCCTTTGCCCGCATCGGCCTGATCCCCGATTGTGGCATGACCTACACCCTCCCGCGGCTGATCGGCCAGGCGCGCGCCTTTGAACTGGCGGCCCGCGGGGGGGAACTTGACGCCCCTACTGCCCTCCAGTGGGGCATGCTCAACCGCGTCGTACCGGATGCCGACCTCTCCCAGGCGGCCCGCGACCTGGCCATGGAACTGGCCCGGGGACCCTCCCTGGCCATCAGTCTGATCAAGCGCAGCCTGGAGTTCTCCCAGCACGCGACGCTCGAAGCGGCGCTCAACTACGAGGCCATGGCCCAGGAGGCCGCCAGCGCCCACCCGGACTTCGCCGAGGGCGTGGCTGCCTTCCGTGAAAAGCGCCCGGCGCGTTTCGCTTAGCTGAACAGTCCCCCCCTCCCCCCGCGCGGGAGGGTCCGGGAGGGCGCAGTTCTCCCGGGGCTGGCCCATACCCCTGCCCGTGGGGAGGGTTCGGGAGGGCTGCGCCCTCCCGGGACAACTCTTGCTATCCCGTTGGTGGCGGCGCAGCCACATTGATACGGAACGAAGCCAATGAACCAGCGTGTCCCTGAACGCAGCGAGATCCCGATTGAATACACATGGGATGCCGCCAGCGTCTTTGCCAGCGATAACGATTGGGCCGCAGCGGTCAGCACGGTCGCCAGCCGGCTGGAGGAACTGGCCGTCTACCGCGGTCGCCTCGCCGACGGCCCGGCGACCCTTGCCGACTATCTTGCCCTGGCCGAGGAATTGCTCCGCACCACGGCGCAGGTCGGCGTCTACGCCCGTATGTTCTACACCGTCAACACCACCGACGCGGCGGCTCAGGCCCGCGTGGACCGGGCCACGGCGCTCACCGCGCGGCTGGGGGCGGCCCTGGCCTTCGGCGAGCCGGAAACGCTCGCTATCGGGTCCGAACGGTTACGCGAGTGGACCCGGACCGAGCCGCGCCTGGCCCACTACGCGCACCACTTCGAGCGCCTGGCCAACCGCGCCGCCCACGTCCGCTCGGCGGAGGTTGAGGAACTGCTGCGCCAGCTCGGCGAACCCTTCGTGGCCGCCAGCGCCACCCATGGCATCCTCGCCAACGCCGACCTGCGCTTTGCCCCGGCCCAGGATTCGCGGGGCGAACCGTTCGAGATCGCCCAGGGCACGATCAACGCCCTGCTGACCCATCCCGACCGGGAGGTGCGCCGCAGCGCCTGGGAGAGCTACGCCGACGCCCATCTGGCGCTCAAACACACCCAGGCCAGTTGCCTGGCCACAGGGGTCAAACAAAACGTGTTTATCGCCCGGGCGCGACGCTACGGCTCGGCGCTCGAAGCCGCCCTGGCGCCCAATGACATCCCCCTGGAGGTCTTTCACAATCTGATCGCCACCTACCGGCAGCACCTCCCCGTCTGGCACCGCTACTGGCGGCTGCGCCGCAAGGCCCTGGGGCTGGATGAACTGCGGGTCCACGACATCAAGGCGCCGTTGACCGCTGCTCCGCTTCGTGTGCCCTACCCCCAGGCCATCGAGTGGATCTGCGACGGGATGCGGCCCCTGGGCGAGGAGTACGTTACGATCATGCGCCGGGGCCTTACCGAGCAACGCTGGGTGGACGTGTACCCCAATCGAGGCAAACGCGCCGGGGCCTTCTCGATGGGTTCGCCAGGGACGCACCCGTTCATTATGCTGTCGTACAACGACGACATCTTCAGCCTTAGCACCCTGGCCCACGAACTCGGCCACTCGATGCACTCGTACTACACCCGTGCCACCCAACCCTTCGTGTATGCGAATTACGGCCTCTTTCTGGCCGAAGTCGCCTCGAACTTCAACCAGGCCCTGGTGCGCGCCCACCTCCTGACCCACCTCCAGGAACGCCATGCTCGGATCGGCATCCTCGAAGAGGCGCTGTCCAACTTCCACCGCTACTTCTTCGTGACTGTCTCTTATACACATCTCCGAGCCCACGAGACC
>JAOACN010000445.1 GCA_026417815.1 Chloroflexaceae bacterium
GTGAGAAAGAGACCGAGACCGCTCCCCTGCGTCTCGCGGGCCAGGCGGTTATCCACGCGGTAGAAGCGGCGAAAGATCGCCTCTTGCTCCTCTGGCGGAATGCCAATCCCCTGATCGGATACATAACAGACGGCGTAATCCTGCTCATCCCAGCCGCCGATGCGGATCGTGCCGCCTTCGGGGCTGTACTTCACCGCGTTCGAGACCAGATTGCTGAGCACCTGGCGCACGCGCTCATAATCGGCGCGCACCGGCGGCATATCGTCGGGAAAGCGCAGTTCGAACTGGTGTGTCTCGCCAGCGGTAGCGGCGAAGCCGCGCACCACCTCGGCGGCGAGCAGCGGCAGGGAGACATCGGTCAGTTCGAGGCGCAGACCCCCGGCCGTCAGGCGGGAAACATCGAGCAGATCCTGGATCTGGCGCGCCAGGCGATCGGCTTCTTCCTCAATCACCGCCAGCCCCTCGCGGTATTGTTCCGGTGTAAAGGTCACATCTTCGCGGCGCAGGGTGCCGGCATAGCCTTTGATGATGCTAACCGGGGTCTTCAACTCGTGCGAAATCACCGAAATGAAGGTATTCTGCAGTTCCTCTTCCTGTTTCTGGGCGGTAATATCGCGCACATTGGCAATCGCGCCGAGGAACTGCCCCTGCGGGCCGCGCTGGGGCGCGTAGCGGCTCTGAACGAACAACTCGCGCCCATCGCGGGTGACGATGCGGCCCTCGACGACCGGATTAGTCATATAGGGCAGGCGATTGAGCGGGCAATCCACCAGGCAGATATTGACGCCCTGGGGATTGTGGATGGCGAGCACCTCGGCACAGGGCCGCCCGATGGCCTCATCACGCGACCAGCCGGTGAGTTGCTCCATCGCCTTGTTAAAGGTAACGATCCGCCAGCGGCTATCAATGATCATCACCCCGTCGGCCGACTGCTCGATGGTCGCATCGAGGCGCTGCTTTTCGCGCAGGACGCTCTGGTAGAGGCGCGCGTTAAAGACCGCGATGGCCGCCTGGTCGGCGAAATCCTGCAGCACCTGGCGGTCATTGGCCGAAAAGGCCACATTGAGGGCCGCGCGAAAGACGTAGATCACCCCCACCGGCGTATCGCGCAACACGAGGGGCAGAGCGATCATCTGGCGCAGGGTCAACCCCGTATCGGCGGCGATCTCCCGCAGCACCGCCTCGCCCCGCCGGGGGATCTCGGCAAGGGGCAGGGTCAACAGACGGGCGAAGGCGGGCCAGTCTTCACGCGACAGGTGCGCCGAGGCGCGAATCCGTAGCTCGTCGCTGCCGTCCTCATCGTAAAGCGCGATCAGCCCCGAGGTTCCGGCGGTCATTTCGACGGCATAGCTGATCACGAGTGAGAGAACGCTTACCAGATCGAGTTGCGCGGTCATCGCGCGGCTGATCTGTAGCAGATACTCTCGTTGTCGCAGGCGGTGGTCAATCGATTCAACCATGGGGAGCCTCCGCCGGCAATTGTACCATAGCGGGCCGGGCACAATAACGTGTGAAACAAGACTTTACAACGCCTTCTGTCGGCCATGATACTGTATGTCAAACATTATCATGCAGTACATGGCCCATAAAGGCCCGTGTCGGCCCGCAAGCGAACATGGTTCTTAGTGCTTCATGGTGCTTCAGAAAAGCAGTTATCCACAATGGCGCTGCGCGCCCGTCACCCCCGGAGATACTGTTTACAAATACGACTCGACAGCCCGTCTGGTGCATGGTATGATGATAAAGACTTACACCTCATACTTGACCGAGGCGTGAGCGTCCGCGTCTGTCTGATCGCGCGACCGGTCGTTGCGCGGGCCCGTCGTGCAGGTTGGGGATTGGCATGACGCGGGCAGGGCGTTGGCAAGGAGCAACCCATGCAGCTTGATGTTTCCAGCAAGCGCGCCAGAAAGCTCATCCGTGAGCACGGGCTGACCGAGGAGGAGATCCAGCAGATTGTCGCCTCGGCGCGGATCAACCTTGCCACGTTCGATCCGGAATACCGCACCAATGTGACCCAGATTGCCGAGGATCTGCGGAAGAGCCGCCCAACGATCTACGGGTGGGCCGACCGCGCCATCGCCGCCACCATTCACTCGCTGCGCAATATCCGCACCGGGCGTCCGCCCAAGGAACGCGATCGCGGTAATGGCGCCGAGGGGTGATTTCTGGGAGGGCTTCGCCCTCCCAGGCCCTCTCGTTAGAGGGATGTTTTGTCCTCACCCGCCCCAACGGGAGGGTCAGGAACCTAACTCTGGGGAAGGTATGCAGAGACGGCAGCGAAGAGGGGCCGATGCGCGGCCAGGGTCCGGGCGTCGAAGGGCCGCAAATCCGCCGCCAGCGCCAGCACCTCGTTGCGGGTGAAGCCGCGCGCGTCGAGCAGCAGGCTGCCGCCGGGATCGCCGTCCGTGTCGCCGCCGTTCGCCTGTGACGGGTGTAGCGCCAGGGTGTAGCGTTGCGTGCGCCCCGCCCGGAGGATCGCGCGCCAGGGGCCAATGATCATCTCCTCGCCCTCGACAGTAGCGTCCGTGTTGAAGAGCAGCATCAGTTGGCGCCCTTCACCCAGGTAGACCAGCGCCCGGGGCGCCGCCCGGCGCCGCCAGTTGCCGTCACCCCAGAGTAGCAAGGCCCGCTCGACCCCCGCAGGCGGCGCGGCGGGCGTCCAGACAGGCGTCTGGTTGTGGGGTGGCGCCAGGAGGCGCGCCGGTTCGCCAAGGGCCTGCCGGTGGATGAGCGGCAGCGCCAGATCGGCGCTGCGATGTCGCCCAACCTCGTTGAAATCCCCCACTCCGGTCCAGGCGCGGTTGATCGCGAAGACCTGCTCCTGCGGAGTGGTCGCGCGCTCTTCGATCAGGCGCCAGGTGAGCCGGCTGGTCTGGGCGGCGCCCTGCGGGCCGGCCAGTTCGGTCGCGGAGCGCAGCAGGCCGTTCTCAGGGTCAATTGCCAGCAGTACCGTCACCCGCTCCGCGCCGGTCCCCGGAGCATCGGATGGCAGCCCCAGCGGGCTGACCCCGGTGAAGCTAAGGATCTGCACGCTGCCCGCGCCGTCGCGCTGGCGGCCCAGGGCGCGCAGGCTGGCGGCGCTGCGGGCCTGGCGCAGGTAGTTGAGCGGAAGCGCCCAGGGGCCGCTGGCGAGGCGCAGCGCCAGGGCGCGTTGCTGGGCATCGGCGTTGAGGTCCTCAACCAGCAGGGCCGGCGCTCCGGGGCGGGCCGGGGTGGGCAGCGGCCCGTAGAGGGCGGGGGCGAAGAGGCCGTCGAGCGCGTAGTAGAGGCGTGAAGCGCCATCGCCGAGTTGCAGTTCGTAGGGCGCGCCGCCGTCCACGTGGGTCAACTGCAGGCGGTGGCGCGCCGGATTGCGCGGGTCGAGCCACATCTCGGCGCGCAGGGGCGCGATGGTTACATCGTCGAAGTACCACAGGGTCTCGTAGCGCCGGTACCAGACTTCGCCGCGATCGGGCGGCTGGCCGTAACGTTCGATCGCCCGCGCCACGAGGGCGTCAGCGTCCACCGGAGCGATCTCCTGCCGTTCCACCACCCGCGCCGGCTCGCGCAGAAAGCCGGGCAGCACCAGGGCGGCGATGAGGGCCAGCACCGCCAGCGGGGGCAGGGCCTGGCGCAGGCCCGGGCCGACGTGTCGCGGCGGGCGCGCCCGGGCCAGCAGGCGCTCGCGGAGCGCGGCGGGCAGGGGCCGCTCGCGGAACGCAGCGCGGAGTGCCGTTTCCACCTGGCGGGTGATCTCGCCCCAGGCGCGATCGAAGGACCGGCAGAGGGCGCAGGCGGCCAGGTGACCCCGCGCGACCGGCCCGTGACGCGCGCCAGCCGGCGGATCGACGAGGGCCGCGCGCACCGCCTCGCACAGTTCATCCTCGACACGGTCGGGCAGACTGGTTCCGGCAGCGGGGCCGAGGGCGCGCACGGCGGCGATGAGCGTGGTCCGGGCGACCACTTCGTCCAGGGCGAGCGTCTGGCCGATGCGGGCGCAATCGTAGCCCAGGAGCAGGTGCAGCCCCAGGGCCAGGCGCCGGTCGAGCGGCAGATGGTGCAGGGCAAAGGGGGAAAGGACCAGTCGCGGCGCGCGCCGCGGCGTCCGTGGTTCGGCGCCGCGCGCCGTGGCCACGAGGGAGGCCAGCACCTCGGTCTCGGCGGGGAGGTGCGCGGGCGGCTGCTCCTGCCAGGTGTCCAGGAGTTCGCGCGTGGCGCGGAGCAGGAGTGTCGCGGCGGCGCGCTCATCGCCGCCGGCCAGCAGCGCCACGTGGGAGAGCCGATCGCCGTAGGCGGCCAGGGGTCGTTCCAGCAACGCTGATGGGGTGATCATACATCTACGCGCGGCTTCACCGCGGGATGCCATATACGGCAATCCAAAATCCACAATCCAAAATAGAATTAGCGGCTCGCAACCGCACCGGCGCGGTCGAAGCGCCGCCCGGAGCGGGCGCCGGGCACGGCTACCGCGCCCAGGATCTCGTCAATGATGGCCCCGGCAGTGACGTTGCGGACGCGGGCGGCCGGGTTGATGATCAGGCGGTGGCCCAGCACCGCTCCCGCCAGGGCCTTGATGTCATCGGGGGTGACGAAATCGTGGCCGCGCACCGCCGCCCGCGCCTGGGCCGTGCGGTAGAGGGCCAGCGAGCCGCGCGCGCTGGCCCCCAGGTAAACATCCTCGTGATGGCGCGTGGCGCTGACCAGGGCAACGATGTATTCCTCGATCAGGTCGTCTACGTAAACCTCAGTAATGGTCCGCTGCAACCGGAGCAATTCCTCGATGCTGGCAACTGGCTGAAGCGAATCGAGGGGATGGGCCTGGCGCTGGCGCTTGAGGATGGCAATCTCGTCAAGACGCTCGGGGTAGCCCAGGTGCAGCCGCAGGAGAAAGCGGTCAAGCTGCGCCTCGGGGAGCGGGAAGGTGCCCTCGTATTCGATAGGATTCTGGGTGGCGAGCACGATAAAGGGCGCGGGCAGGGCGTAGGTCTCGCCATCAACGGTGATTTGCCGCTCCTCCATAGCCTCCAGCAGGGCGCTCTGGGTCCTGGGCGTGGCGCGATTGATCTCGTCGGCAAGCACGATCTGCGCGAACACCGGCCCGGGGCGAAACTCAAACTGGCGGCTCTGCTGGTTGAAGATCGAAACGCCGGTCACGTCGGAAGGCAGAAGATCAGGGGTGAACTGGATACGCTTGAAGCTGCACCCGATCGAGCGCGCGATGCTCTTGGCCAGCACGGTCTTACCGGTGCCGGGCACGTCTTCGAGCAGCACGTGACCGCGGCACAACAGGGCCACCAGCACCAGTTCCACGGCCTGGCGTTTGCCCACAATCACCTGATCAACGTTGGTGATGACGCGGTCGGCGAAGGCTTTGACGGTATCCAAGACATACCTCGGTGTGGAAGGTTCGATCGCGAAGTGCAGTATACCAC
>JAOACN010000446.1 GCA_026417815.1 Chloroflexaceae bacterium
CACCCGTGCTGCCCGGATGCGCGCGCTCCCGCGGGTAGGGGCGCAGGGACACCGGTTTCCCCGTTATGTAAAGGATCCGCCATGCCAGCAGCGTATGACCCCGACGAGGCGCCCCTGGCCCGCCCCCTCGTCATCGATCCCCACGCCGCCGCCGCCGCCGATGCCGCCAGTGTGGCAACGGTCTTCAACGATTATCGCAGCCGGCTGGACCCGGATACGCTGCGCCGGCAGGAGGCCGATCTGGCCCTCTTCGCCTTTTTTCTCGGCCAGGTGCAGGCCATTCCCCCGGGCCAGGCGCCTGCCTTCGGGGCGCGCCTGGCCTACGACCCCTACGCCTGGGCCAATGTCACCCACGGTCTGGTGAGCGCCTTCATCCGCTGGCAGCTCCAGGAGGGCTACGCCATCGGCTCGATCAATGTGCGCCTGGCCACCGTGCGCCGCCACTGCGCCCTGGCCCACGCCGCCGGGGTGCTCTCCGCCGACGCCCTGGCGCTGATCCGCACCGTGCGCGGCTACAGCGGGCGCCAGGCGCGCGCGATTGACGCCCAGCGCCGCCGCGCCGCCACCCCTACCCGCGTCGGGGCCAAGAAGTCTGCGCCGATCGTGCTTACCCCGGCGCAGGTGCGCGCCCTCAAGCAGCAGCCCGATACCCCCCAGGGCCGGCGCGACGCGCTGATCGTCTGCCTCCTGGCCGACCTCGGCCTGCGCGTGGGCGAACTCGCCGGCCTCGAGGTTGGCGCCCTTGACCCCGTCCGCGGCACCCTGACCTTCTACCGCGAGAAGGTCCACACCACCCAGACCCACCAGCTCAGCCGCGACGCCCTGGCCGCCGCCCGGGCCTACCTGGCCGCCGACGCCCTCCCCTCCGGCCCCCTGCTGCGCGGCTCGCGCAAGAACGGCGAGCTGTGGGGGGCCATGTCGGCGCGCGCCATCCGCGAGCGGGTGGCCATCCTGGGCGAACGCATCGGCATCACCGGCCTCTCGCCCCACGACCTGCGCCACACCTGGGCCACCCGCGCCGCCCGGGCGAAGAGCGACCCGTTCGCCCTGCGCGACGCCGGCGGCTGGGGCAGCCTGTTGATGCCCAGCCGCTATGTGCAGGCCAGTGAGGTGGCTAATAGCCGCATCTCCCTGGACGATGAGTCATAGCCTGGACAGGAACCCCGGTGAGCCTGCTCGACATCGATCGGCTGCGCGTGGTCTACCCCAACGGGCACGAGGCCCTGCGCTCGGTGTCGCTGCGCGCCGGGCAGGGTGAGATCATCGCCGTGATCGGGCGCTCCGGCGCGGGCAAGTCAACGCTGCTGCGCTGCATTGCCGGGCTGCAACGGCCCACCGCGGGCGCGATCCGCCTGGAAGGCGAGGATATTGCCGCCGCTGGGCCGGCGCAGCTGCGGGCCATCCATCGCCGCGTGGGCTTCATCTGGCAGGAGTACCATCTGGTCGAACGGCTCTCGGCCTTCGCCAATGTGCTCATCGGGCGCCTCGGGCACAACCCCGGCCCGGCCAGCCTGCTGGGCCATTTCAACCGGCATCACCGCGCCATCGCCGTGCGGCAACTGGAGCGAGTTGGATTGTTGGAGAAGGCCCGGCAGCGGGCCGACCGCCTCTCGGGGGGCGAGAAGCAGCGCGTGGCCATTGCCCGCGCCCTCGCCCAGGAGCCGGTGCTGCTCCTGGCCGATGAGCCGGTCGCCAGCCTCGACCCGGAACTGGCCGCGCAGGTGCTCGGCGATCTGAGCCGGATCGCCCGCGAGGACGGGGTGCTGACAATCATGAACCTGCACCAGGTGGCCCTGGCCCGGGCCTTCGCCGACCGGGTGGTGGGCATCGCCCGCGGCGAGGTGGTCTACGACGGCCCGCCGCAGGGTCTTGATGCGCCGGTTCTCGATCGGATCTACCGCTTCGATCGCCCCGCGGCGGAGGCGGCGGAGCGCGAAGCGGAAACGTCCCATGGCCGCTGAGACGCCGCCACGCCCCCCTGCGACCCAACGCGAGCGCCTGCTCAACCCCTGGCCGCGCCCGACCCTGCGCCAGGTATTGGCCGCGGTCATCGCCCTGGCCGTGCTGATCTGGTCCCTGCGCGGCACGGGCGCGAGCCTGGGCGCGCTCATCGAAGGCGCGCCCACCATGCTCGACTTCCTGCGCCGCATCTTTCCGCCCCGCTGGGATATGCAACCGGTGACCCTGGCCGTACCCGGCGCACCGGACGCGCAGATCATCGTCCCGCTGCCCCGGGTCGTGCCGTACATCGTCGAAACGCTGCACATGGCGGTAATCGGCACGCTCCTCGGGGTCATCCTCTCCTTCCCCTTCGGCCTGCTGGCCGCCCGCAACCTGGCGCCGCATCCCCTGGTCTACCACGGCACGCGCCTGCTGTTGAACATCAACCGGGCCATCCCCGACATTCTCTTCGCCCTGATCTTCGTCGCGGCCGTCGGGTTGGGACCCTTCGCCGGCGTGCTGGCCCTGGGGGTCGGGGCCATCGGCGCGCTGGGCAAACTCTACGCCGAGGCCATCGAAGCGATTGACCCGGGGCCGACCCTGGCCGTGCGGGCCACCGGCGCCACCCGGCTCCAGACCTTCGTCTACGGCGTGTTGCCCCAGGCCCTGCCGCTCATGGCCTCCTACTCGCTGCTGCTCTTCGAGCACAACGTCCGCTCGGCGACCATTCTCGGCCTGGTCGGCGCGGGCGGGGTGGGCTTCATCCTGACC
>JAOACN010000509.1 GCA_026417815.1 Chloroflexaceae bacterium
GCCCAAGGTTGCGCTGACCGGCTGTCCGAGACGGGGCGGAACGCGCCCGGCGCCGTCGAGCGCGGCCAGGGGCGCGAGCATGGCGTAGGTGGGCGCCTCGGGATTATCGGCCAGATCGCCGGCCACAGGGATGGCCGCCGGCGCGCGGGTCACGAAGGTCGTCGCTCCAACCTGCACCCGCCCGCCGATCATCTCGACCACCAGCAGGCCGGTGGTCACGAACCAGGGCGAGCGCCGGTTCCCGGCGGGGTCGCCGATCTCCATGCGCGCCTTATCGAAGTACTGCACCAGACGCGCGCCCCCGGGCGCCTGATCGTAGCGCTCGTAGCGCCGCTCAGCGGGCAACGCGCCCCAGGTCCACGAACGACCGGCGCCGCCGGCCACCGGCAAATCGGCCCGTACCCACAGGTCGCGAAAGGCCGGATCAGCAAACCCATCGGGGAGGGCAGGGTTGGCCAGCGCCAAGGGCGGGCAAAGCGCCAGCGCGAGCAGGAGGATCAAGCAGCAGAGCGGGGCGGCGCGGAGGCGTTGGCGACCCCTCCCGATGGAAGCGTTGCGCACAGGATGCCTACTACTACTATCCTGGCCCGGTAAGGCCGAAGCACTGGCTGCGCCAGTGCTTCGGCCCACCATGGGCAGCGGCTCCGGGGAACGCCGGGTTTCCCCGGCGCGCAACCTGGAAGATTGCGCTACACCCGGATGAAAAAACGTTCCTGGGAGGGCTTCGCCCTCCCAGGCCCTTCTGAATGGAGCTTACAAGCACCTCACAACGCCGAACGGCCCCGGAAAACCAGGCGGCTCAGGGCGATCAGAATAATCGCCCCAACCGTCGCTACGAGAAACGTGGTCAGGTTAAAGCCGGTGGTCAGGTCCACCCCCAGAAAGATCGATGTCAGCCAGCCGCCCAGGGCCGAGCCAAGGACCCCCAGCAGCAGGTCAATGTACCAGGGATAGTTGCTGCGCATCACGAAACCCGCCACCGCGCCGACGACCAGACCCATAATGATCCATAGAATGAAGCCTATCATCATCCCCTCCCTTCAGCCGCAGAACGGCTCGTGGCAGTACAATCCGGCCGCATCCGCATCATCGCCGAAGAGGATCGTATTACGCCCGCGGGAGCGACTCGGCCAGCCGCTTGAGTTTCTGGAGCGTATTCTTGACCCGCAGGGTGTCGGCGGGATTGCCACTGACGACAAAGCTGCCCAGCAGGCCACCGGCCACATCGTAGGAATAGGTGTAGCGCACCCGCGAGTCCCTGGCGCCGACCTGCAGGAAACCTCCCGAACGGTCAATGTCGAAGGTGTGATGGCGCTCATCATTGCCCATCCGGGTGGCCAGTTTGAGGATCATGCGCTTCTCGTCCACCTCCAGGACGGCCCCCGTGCCGCTGTCGTTGCCGTGGCGCCACTGAAAGGAGGCCCCGGGTGTCACCGCGTCCAGCCCCTCGACATGCTCCATTTGCTCGATCCACAGTGGCCACTTCGTCGCGTCGGTGATCAGTCCCCAGACCGTTTCCGGGGTTGCATCAATATCCACGCGCTGTTCGAATGTAACCGCCACGCCAGTCTCCTTTCCGGTATGTCCGGCATGTTCGCTTGCACGTACAGGGCGAAAGGATGTTGCTGTTCTTTGACAACATGGTTTCGCTGCGCCGCTATCCGGTTTAGTGTTCGGGGAGGTGCGGAAGGCTGTCTCCTCCTCTGGTTCCGTTCGCGGCGGCAGAGATGTCCCGGGTCCGCCGCTGGCGGAACGGGGGTTGCGGGGAGGCTGCGCCTCTCCGAGTCTCTCCAAACGGTAGCTCACGGGGAGAAGCGTTGTTGGGAGAGCCTTCCCTCTCCCAATTTTCGTGATCGTTGTACCGTTCTAGTGTACCGTAACCTTAAGACGCGCGCCACGGCGCTCCGGTCACACCGGTTACGGCTCAACTCCGGCGCAGCTTGCCGCGCGCGTAGCCGACCAGGGCGGCCATCGGGAGCGCCGTGCGCGGCAGAAAGCCGCAGCGCCACAGGCCGCCGTGGTTGGCGCCTTCGGTCAGCAGTTCCAATGGGTGGGCCAGGGGATAGACGGGATCGGCGGCGCAGTCGTTGCAGCGCAGGTCGTGCACCCAGAGGGCGGCCATCAGGGCGCTGGTGGTCTCGGGTTCGAAGATCTCGATCCCGAACAGATCGGCCCCATCGTAGCCGGCCTTGAGGGCCGGGTTCTTGATCACCGAGCGGGTCATGGTCGAAGGGGTCACGTTGATCGCCACCCGCTGCCCGGCGGCCCGCGCGGTGATGGCGCGCCACTGTTGGAGGCGCTTGGCCAGGGCGTAGTTCGGCCCCTGTTCGACGAAGATCCCGTCCACGATCCCGTAGCGTTTGCCGTTGCCGCCATCGAGCAGGCCGCGCACGTGGGGCTGGAGCAGTCGCCCGCCGCTCAGCCCGCGGAGCACGCCGGTGGCAACCGCGCCCAGCGGGCGCGCCGCGGCGGCGTTCTGCATGGTCGCGCGGGCCAGGGCCTCATCAACCGCAAACACATCGGCGGGCGTGGCCATGTACATCAGCGTCGTCTGCGGCCGGGCGGCGCTGACGCAAGCGATGATGGCGTCCATCGCCAGCGAGACCCGCAGGTGGCGCTCGCCGTCCAGGTAGGCCAGGGCAGCGATGTCGAGGGGCGTAGCCAGGGAGAGCAGCCAGGCGGCGATCTCTGGCGTCTGGGTGAGCAGATCGGCGCCGGCCAGTTCCGCCCAGTGCGCCACTGGCGCATCGGGGGCGACTGGCTGGCGTACCGGCGCGATCAGGCGGGCGTTGCCGCGGGTAACCAGCCCGGCGATGCGCTCCCAGCGCGCCGGGTCGGGCAGATCAACCGCGACGATGTTGGCGCGCCAGCGGGCCAGGGCCGCCAGCGGCCCGGCCTCCGACCCGGCGCCGAGCAGCACCAGCGTGCGGTCGGAGAGGTCGAACCACTCGGGATGCGCGCTGACTCGCTGCAGGGCGCGGGCGTGGCTGGGCTCAATGATCCCGGCCCCTTCCCAGCGGGCGACCTGGGCCAGCAACTCCTCACCCTGAAGCCGCCGGCCGCGGTAGGGCAGCGACCACGGCTCGATGGCCGGCGGCCCCTGGCCACACAGTTCGACGCTGAAGAGCGCGTCGGGCCGGGGGCGCCGCATCGCCTCGGCCAGGGTATGCGCGGCGCCGTCGCGGATGAACTCCACCTGCTCCCAGGCCGCGGCAAGCCCGGCGGAGGCGATCGCGAGCGCATCCTCGGGGCGGGCGATTGCGGCTTCGGTCAGGGCGCGTAGATGCCGGGGGTACCGTTTGCGCCAGTTGGTTTCATCGCGCACGGCCTGCGCC
>JAOACN010000540.1 GCA_026417815.1 Chloroflexaceae bacterium
GGGCCGAAGCATTCGCCCCCACCGCCCCCCCGTGGGCGCGCGCCCCACGGCGCGAATGCTTCGGCCTGTCCACCCCCCGGGGAACCGCGCCCCCCGGGGACCCGCGTCCCACCCCGTAGGGCCGAAGCATTCGCCCCCACCGCCCCCCCGTGGGCGCGCGCCCCACGGCGCGAATGCTTCGGCCCTACTCCCCCACGTCCAGACGACCATCCACGATGACGTCCGCCCCACACAATGTCACCGTGACATCGTGGAGCGTGTGGGCGTCGGCCAGGCGGGTGATCCCCAGGTCGCCAATGGCGCTGATGCCCTCGCCGAGGATCTTCGGCGCAACGCAGACGGCCAGCCGGTCGGCCAGGCGCGCCCGCAGCAGCGCGGTGATCACCCGTGCGCCGCCCTCGACCATCAGCGACGCTACGCCGCGCCGGTACAGGGCCGCCATCAGCGCGGCCAGGTCCACACCCCCCTCCGGCCCCGGTGGCAGCGCCAGCACCGTGGCCCCCAGCGCCTCCAGCGCGGAGCGCCGGTCGGGAGCGACGCCGGCCGCGCAGGCGACGATGGTGCCGTGCGCCGCACCGTCGCGAAGTACGGCGGCCTCAGGGGGGATGCGCAGGGCGCTGTCGAGCACGACGCGCAGGGGATCGCGGCCCGGCGCGAGCCGCACGGTCAGCCGCGGATCATCGGCCAGGATGGTGCCGATGCCAACCATAATCGCGTCGTGGCGCGCGCGAAGCTCGTGGGCGAAGCGCAGCGACTCCGGGCCGCTGATCCACTGCGAACTGCCCGTTCGCGTCGCCAGACGACCATCGAGGGTCTGGGCGTAGCTGATGGTGATCTGAGGTCGCATCTTTTTAGACATGGTTTCGCCGCACGGCCTTTGGCGCACCGGTCTGGGGGAGGCGCAGAGGGCTGAGTCCTCCGCAATCCGCTGGTTCCGCCCGCGGCAACCGACAGGTTCTGGCTTCGCCGGGGCACGTACCCGCCGCGGGCGGAACGGTGGGTGCCGGGGAAGCTACGCCTCGCCGCGCCCCTCCACCGGAACGTCGGTTTTTTGGCGGCGCAACCAGAATCAAACATCGGCGGCCAGGCCGTACATCAGGGGCAGCGGCGGCACGTCTTCGGGCGGCAGCCAGCGTCGCCCCGGGGCGGGGCGCATCCGCGCGAAGGGCCGCTCGCCATTGACGAAGAGGTACTCGCGCAGCGCCACGATCCGCAGCCCGGCGCCGGCCAGGGCGCTCACCACCTCGCCAACGCCCCACTGGAACAGGTGGCAGGGGTGCGGATTGACGAAATCGCGCTGGCCCTCAGCGAAACCGCCCGGCGAGAGACCGCCCGCCGCTTCACCGACGTAGTCGCCCACGCCCGGCAGGGTCAGCCGCGCCCCACCCGCCGGGTATCCGTGGGCGAGGCGCCATTCCTGGTCGAACATGTTGGAGACCGGGGGAAACTCCATCAATGCGAAGCGTCCCCCGGGGGCCAGCACGCGCGCCACGCCGCGGGCAAACCCCGCCAGGTCGGGCAGCCAGCAGATCACTCCGTAACCGGCATAGACACGCTCGAAGGCGCCGGCAGGCGTCGTGGCGAGGTATGCATACACTTCATCGTGTACGAAGCGTGCGGCGATCCCCGTCTCCACGCTGAGCCGCCGCGCCTCGGCGATGGCGGCGTCGCTCAGATCCACGCCGGTCACTTCGGCGCCCAGCGCCGCAAGGCTCAGCGTGTCCTGGCCGGTGTTGCACAGCAGATGCAGCAGGCGCATCCCGGCCACCTCGCCCAGCAACGCGCGCTCCTCGGGGAAGAGTGTCACACCGCCAGCGCGCAGAAAGGCCGCCAGATGGGGGCGATGGCTCGCGTGGGCAGGCACGGCGGCATTCCACGACTGGCGGTTTTGTTCGCTGAAAGTTGGGTCGGTCATACGGTGTATGGGGAAACCAGGTTTC
>JAOACN010000544.1 GCA_026417815.1 Chloroflexaceae bacterium
GGACCGGCCCTACCCCGAGCGCCACCGCGACCGGGCCGAACGCATCATTGCCCGGGGCGCCCTGGTAAGCGACTATCCCCTGGGCACCGCGCCCGCCGCGGCCAACTTCCCCCCACGCAACCGGATCATCAGCGGCCTGAGCCGCGGCACGCTGGTGGTGGAGGCCGGCGCGCGCAGCGGCGCGCTGATCACCGTCGAGTTCGCGCTGGAGCAGGGACGTGACGTACTGGCAGTGCCGGGATCGATCTTCTCCCGCCAGAGCGAAGGTTGCCTGCAACTCATCCGCAACGGCGCCGCCCTCGTCGCCAGCGCCGATGACGCCCTCGCCGCCCTTGATCTCACCACCGCCAGCGCGCAGTGCGAGGCGCGGATCGAACTGCCCGCCGACCCGGTCGAGGCGGCGCTCCTGGCCGAACTGAGCTACGAACCACGTCACATTGACGAACTTGGACGAACCGTGGCGCTCCCGGCGCCCACCGTCGCCGCGGCGCTGGCCCTGCTGGAACTCAAGGGCCTGGCGCGGCAGGTCGCGCCAATGCAGTACGTGCGAGCGCGCTGATACGATTTTGGATTTTAGATTTTGGATTTGTGGCGTCACGGGGAGACCCGGCGATAATGCGCAGCACCGTATTCAGCGGGAAAGGGCGCAGGCAATTGCAGCAGGCCTTGGAACTCGCTTCAAATCCCAAATCCCAAATCCAAAATCGCATCAGCGGTCAAAGTACGCCTCGGCGCGCCCGGTGAAGGCGTCGCGCAGCATGCGCCGCGTGCGCGGCAGGAGGGGAGGCAGATGATCGGGCAAGAAGAAGCCCACATTGACATTCTCGTGGCCCGTGGGGTGCAACTCGCCGCCGACGATGCGCGCGGCGAAGAAGATGGCCAGGATCTGCGCCTGATCACCATTGGGATAGGTCCAGTGAAAATCGGGGCCGCCGTAGACGCCGATCAGCCGTTCGGCCTCCAGCAGCAGGCCGGTCTCCTCCTGCACCTCGCGAGTCATGCCGCGCGCCGGCACCTCGTCGAGGCCGATGGTGCCCCCGGGCACGTCCCACAACATCACGTCGGCGCGTCGGCACAGCAAGATGCCGCCCTGATCGTTGCGGGCAAAGGCGCTCGCGCGCACCTGCAAAATGCGCTGGTGCCCGACATAACTTCGCAGCCAGCGGGTATACTTGATGGTCATGCCTTGCTCCCTTCGAGCGCCAGGCTCACGGCCAGGCGAAAACCGGTAAACTCGTTCCGCGTGGTTGGCGGCAATCGAAAGCGACAGGCGCAGCGGGCGTAGCCGTGGGGGTTGGCGTAACAACCGCCGCGCATGATCCGGCGCCCGGGCGCCGTCAGGTCCTCGCGGCCATCGTCGGGGCGGTAGGGGTAGGGCGCGTCGAGGCTGGCGGTCCACTCCCAGACATTGCCGGCCATGTCGAGCGCACCATACGGGCTTGCGCCCGCCGGGTAGGCCCCGACCGGCGTGGTGGCGCCCGGCCCGCCATCGCGCGTGTTGGCGCGGCGAGGCTCAAACACCTCGCCCCAGGGAAAGGCACGCCCGTCGCTGCCACGGGCGGCGTGCTCCCACTCGGCTTCGGTGGGCAGCCGCGGCCCTCCACCCGTCGCGAGGGGGTTGCCGGCCGGATCGCGGAAGGTGACCGGCTGCCGCGCCAGCCAGTCGCAGAAGGTCCGTGCTTCGTTCCAGCTTATGTCAACCACAGGATGGTCCAGCCGCTCGGCGGGCGGCGTCGCCCCCCGCCAGGCCAGCGGCGCCGGCGCCCCGGTGCTGGCCACAAAGGCCGCATACAGGGCGTTCGTGACCGGCGTCCGTGCGATGGCAAACGGTGGAAGCAACACCTCGTGCCGCGGAGCCTCTTCGCGGTAGCTCTCGCGGGTGCCGCCGTAGCGCCGCGCCAGTTCGCCCAGGGCCGCCTCCGGCGTGCCCATCAAGAATGGCGCCGCGGGAACGACCACAAAAGCCGGGAGTGGCAGATCAGGTGCTGCGTCCATAGATCCGGTTCAGCCGCGCCAGTTCACGGTCATAGACCGTCACCGCGAAGTGGTCAATGCTGGTCACGCCCTGCAGGGCATCGTAGCCTTTCACCAGAAACTCGTGGGCCGCCTCCATGCCCAGCAGGCGCGCCAGCAGCCGTGAACGATGCAGCCCGATGCCCAGCAGGTGCGAGCGCGAGAGTCGAAACACATTGTACAGGCTGCTGCGAACGAGTTCGAGTTGTTTCAGGCGTTCGTCGTAGTTGTCGGCCAGATAGTAGAAACGCTCGTAGGTCGCTTCGTCAAAATCGGTGCCAACCCTGTGCTCAAGCATCATCAGCGCCAGACCATCGTCCAGGCGATTGGTCAGATCGAGCAATTCGAGCACTTCTTCCACATCGCGCAGGCGCACGCCTGGAAGGGCGTGAATGAACTGGTGCAGCCGGCGCGCGCCCCGATCGCGCTCGGTGAAGTCGCGGGGTCCATAGATCTCGTTGAAGAAGAACTCGCCAACTGGTTCGTACTGCGGGATCTCGGCCAGGTCACGGTAGTCGCGGCGGAGACGGTTGGACTGAAAGATCTGGAGCGCAATGCGGTACTGTTTGAACGTGCTCATAGGACTCGGGCATCAGGTCAGCCGGCTGATCTGATCACGCGCCTTGCTGGCGAAGTAACTGTTCGGGTCAATGCTGATGACGGTCTGGTAGGCGCTGATGGCATCAGCGGTGCGTCCCAGATCTTCAGAAACCAGGCCGATGAAGAACACCGCGTCAACATAGTTGGCGTTCAGCTCGAAGGCGCGACGAAAGCTTTTGAGGGCAGGTTCAAGGCGTCCCTGAGCGTAGTAGGCCCGTCCCAGCCAGTAATGCGCCTCGGGGAAGTTCTCCTGCAACCGAATGGCCCGTTGCAGATCACGGATGGCCCGATCCTCGCGGCCCGCCTGCATGAACAGCATGGCCCGCCGGTAGTAGGTTTCGGGGATGCGATCATTGGCGCGGATCGAGGCGTCGTAGGCCGCTCTGGCCTCGGCCACACGACCGAGTTCCTGGTAGAGCTTGCCCTTGAAGAGCAGGGCCTCGGCGTAGTCGCTACGCTGCTCCAGGGCGCGTTCCACGTCTTCCATGGCCGCGCCAATGTCGCCGCGGGCGCGCTGTAGCTGCGCCAGACCCAGATAGGCCTCGGGAAGGACCGGCTGCAGTTCCAGGGCGCGCCGATAGGCGGCCTCCGCGTCCGCGTAGTTGTCCTGCCGCAGTAACCCCTCGGCCAGCCAGAACTGGGCCTGAGGATCGTCCTGACCGCCGGGAAGGTTCGCCGCGCTCTGGAAGTAACTGGTCGCGACGCCCCAGTTCCCCTGGCCCACGGCGATCAGGCCAAGGCCAAGCTGGGCCGAAATAAGCGTGGGGCTGACCTGCAACGCCTGCGTGTAACTGCTCGCCGCTGCCTCGAAATCGCCGCTGAGCCGTTGCACGTCGCCCAGGGTGACCAGGGCCTCGGCCCGGAGCTGCGCCTGGACCGGGTCACCAGGATCGGGGGTCAGGGCCAGCACCATATTCGCGGCATCGGCGGCGCGGGGCAGGCGTCTGGCCGCGAAGCTTGCCCGGCTGAGGCGATGCTGGAAAGCCGCCTCGCCCGGTCGCAGGGCCACTGCCTCGGCGTAGGCCTCCACGGCCAGGTCATACTGCTCCTGCGCCATGGCTGCATCGCCAATCGCGACCAGTTTCTCGGCATCGGCGATGCCCTGGTCAAGGGCGCGGCGATACTCCCGCACCGCCCGCCGCGGGTCGTTCAGCGGGCCGTAGTAGAGGTCGGCCAGGGCCAGACGCGCGGCGACGTTGCCTTCGTCCACGCGCACCACCTGCTGAAACAGGCGTTCGGCGGTCCGATAGTCGCTCTCGGTGACGGCCAGCTTTCCCAGCGCGAGTAACGCTGGCGCCGACCGCGGGTCGAGGCTCAGGGCATCGGTGTAGGCAGCGCGGGCGGCATCGGGGCGACCGGCGGCTTCGTACAACTGGCCGAGCTCGACGGCCGCGATGGCGCTGGACTGGCTATAGCGGGTCAGAATGTCCTCGGCCTCGGGGTAGAACTCCGGCCCCATCTGCCGCAGGGTGCGCGCCAGCTCCACGGCGCTCCGCGGCGAGGGGCGCTGATCGAGGAGCGCGCGGCGTTGCGCCACGGCACCCTGGAGGTCGCCCTGGGCCTCGGCAATGGCGGCCAGTTCCACACGCGCGGGGAAAAAGGCGTTGTTACGTTCCAGCGCAAGCGAGTAGCGCTCAATGGCCCGTGGCAGGTCGCCGCGGGCGCGAGCGACCGCGCCCTGGCCAAAATAGCCCTCTGGCGCCTGGGGCGCCAGTTGCACCGTCTGCGCATAGGCCTGCTCGGCGGCATCGAGATTGCCCAGGAGGCGGTGGGCGCGCCCGATGGCCGCGGTGATCCGCGGGTCGCCCGGACGGCGCTGCTGCAAGGCTTCCAGGGTGACCAGGTGCGGCGGGCGCGGGCTTGCGGCAACGAACAGCGCCCCCAGACCCGAGCGCGTCCGCGGACGGGTGCGGGCCTGTTCCATTTCCACCACCGCCTGGTAGAAGCGCTGCCGATCGGCATTCTGCCGGGCGCGCTCGGCCTGCCCGCTGCCAACGAAGCCGGCCTCCCCGGAACGGGCGCCGTCGGCCATGGCGCGCTGGCGCCACCGCGTCACCTCGCGCGCACTCGCATCCGCGGCCCGGTCAAGCCCGGCCCGCGCATCGGCCAGGTCGCCGTAGGGCACGGCCGGATTCACCTCCAGCTCCCAGAGCAACTGGCCCCGGGCATCAAGGCGGCGGGCCAGGTCGAGCAGGGCGCCCTCTTCGCTCAGGGCGGCATCCACGCGCTGCCGGTACATCGGGCGATAGACCGGGGCCACCATCCGGCTGTCGGGACCACGGGCGCGCCGGGCCGCCTCAAGCGCGGCGGCGGCCTCGTCGAGCTGTCCGTTCTCGCGGTAGGCCGTCGCCAGGGTCAGCAGCAGCGGAGCGTGGGGAGGCAACAGGTTACGCGCCTGTTCCAGTTCGGTTACGGCATCGCCAGGTCGGTTCTCGCGCAGGGCCAGCAACGCCAGATTGACGCGCAACTCGCCCAGATCATGCCCTTCGAGCAGGCGCACGGCTTCGGCGAAGGCGCTGAGAGCGGCCGGATCGCCGCTATCCAGCAGCACCGCGCCGAGATTGTTCGCGAGCAGGGCCTGTTCATCCGCAGGTTCGCTCAGGGCGAGACGGTATTCCTCCGCCGCGGCGGTATAGGCCCTGCGCGCCCACAGCACATTGCCCCGCAGGGCCCGCGGCAACGGCGCGCGCAACTCCGGGTAGTCCTCGAGCAGACGTCCGAGGGCGGTGAAGGCTCGATCGGCCTCGCCCCGGGCATAGGCGTGCAACGCGAGGATCAGCGGCGCCAGCGTGGCCCGCCCGTTAACCGGTGCGCGGGCCAGCGTATAGCTCCGCGGCAGCGCAAAGCGCCCCAGGTAGCCATCCCAGCCATTGGGCGCATACGGCCCGGTGGGCTGGTAGATCAGGCGTGGCTGAAGCGAAGGGCTATCGAGCACGGCCCCCGGCTCGACCTGCCCCCAGATCAGGATGTCGGCGTCGAGCGTGGTGGCCAGTTGCAGCGCCTCCCGGGTCGTGGCGGGGCGGCGATCGGTCAGGCGCGTGGCGATTGCCCCCTGCGAGATCTCCTCGATCTCACGGGCCAGGGTGACGGCGACATTGCGCCCCGACCGTCCATCACCGCCATCGTCGAAGGGGGCCACTGCCACGATGTAGCGCGCGGCAGGAGGAACAAACAGCGGGCTCAGGAGCAGATAGAGGGCCACGCCAATGACCAGCGTGAGCGCGGCAACCACGCCCCAGCGCCACGGCGGCTGCGCGACCAGCCACTCGCGCCAGCCGGGGCGCCTCTCTGACCCGGGCAAGGCGGCGATCGTGGCGCCATTCTCCTCGCGCTTCTCAAGGTCAACGACCGTAGCGCCCTCGGCGGCGCGGCGATGCTTTTGCACCGATGCGCGCCAGCGATACGCCAGTACCAGGAGGCCGGCGACGCACAGTCCCAGCACAACAATGGCGGCAAGGAGCAGCAGGTTCATCAACGTGGTACTATGGCCCGACCCAGTAGGGGGAGCCATCGGCAGGATCAACCGCGTAGGCGCTCCGGCGGTAGCGCTTGGCCACCAGTTTCATCGAGGCGGCCTGGCGACTGAGATCCTCGGCATCGTGGACCCGCCCGGCGTGGTGAACGCCCCCGCCAATCGCCAGGCCCATCAACGGGAAGCGCCGCCAGGCGCCATCGCGGTCGCGGGCCTCCAGATAGCCGCGGGCCAGTTCCTCACCCTCGTAGAGCTTCGGCACCAGGGACTCAAAGCGCGCGATAATGTCGCGACACATCGCCCGCGTCTGCTCCGGGGAGCAGAGGATGGCGAAGTCATCGCCGCCGATGTGGCCCAGAAAGGTGACCCCTGCTTCGCGATGGGTCACCTCGCGAAGCACCCCGGCGAGTTCGCGGATGGCCGTATCACCCCGCGAAAAGCCGTAGAAGTCGTTAAAGGCCTTGAAGTTGCCCAGATCGGCATGGAGCAAGGTAAAGGCGACACGCTGGCGCAGGTGTTGCCGGATCTCGCCAAGGAGCAGGGTATTGCCCGGCAGGCCAGTGAGCGGGCTATGCACCGGCTGGCGCGCGGCCCGGCGCAGATGCCCGCGAATCCGGGCCACCAGTTCGGTTCCGATAACCGGCTTGGTGACAAAATCGTCGGCGCCGCTCTCGAACCCCTTTACCAGGTCACGGGGAGCCGCGCGAACACTCACGATGATCATTGGCAGGTGCGCGGTACGGGTGTCGTTCCGCAGTTGGCGCAGCGCCTCATAACCATCAAGATGCGGCATCACCAGGTCAATCAGGATCAGATCCGGCAACCGGTCCTGGGCCAGACGCACCAGCGTGTGCCCGTCGTGAGCAACGAGAACGGCAAAGCCTGCCTCGACCAGCAACACAGTCATCAACTGGCAGAACTGCCGGTCATCATCGCCGATGAGAATGGTCTGAGGCGTTCTGACCATGTGATCAACCCCCACATTTCGGGGTCGGACGTGTGCTCTGGTGGTCATGCGTTGGCGCCTTCGGTCTGGATTCGTAACAGTACTTTCATGGCTCCTCGGGCCGCGGCGAAGGCCGCCACGCCATCGCGCAGGTCGTAGCGCGCGCTGATCAGCGGCTCGGTTTCAATCAAGCCGCGTTCGAGCAGGCGCAGGGCCGGCCCGAACGGGCCGCAACGCGAACCGATCAGGGTGATTTCATCCACAACCAGCATAGTCAGATTCAAATCGGAAGGGGCATGAAAGGTGCTCTTGAGCACCAGGCGACCCCGAGGCCGCACCAGCGCGCGCGCCGTGGCCAACCCGGCGGGCTGCCCGGTACAGTCAACCACCACGTCGAACCGCTCACCGGCCACGTCTGCGGCGCTGACACAGCGCACCCCCTGGCGGCGGTACAAGGCCCAGCGTTCCGGATGCCGCCCGACCAGCGTCACCGCGCAACCCGGCAGCCGCGCGACCTGCACGATCATCGCCCCGAGCTTGCCATCGCCAACCACCGCGACCTGGTCGCCGGGGCGCAGGTGGCACTGCTCCAGGATCTCGAGCGCGGCGGCCAGGGGCTCAACCCAGACCGCCTGCTCATCGCTGATCGTCTCGGGCACGGCATGCAAACAGTGGATCGGCAGCGACACCAGGTCGGCCATCGCCCCATCGCGCCGGTCAATGCCCAGGGTGGTGCGCTGCGGACAGTGGGAGTAATCACCGCGCAGGCAGGTAGGGCAGCGCAAACAGGCCGCGTTGATCTCACCCACCACGCGCCGCCCGATCCATGCCGCATCTTCGCACGCCACCACGGTGCCGACAAACTCGTGGCCCAGTACGCCGCGAAAGCCCATGTAGCCGCGGGTGATCTCAATGTCGGTGTTGCAGATGCCGGCAAGATGGGGACGAATCAGCGCCTCGCCGGGAAGAAGGGGAGGCGGGGGATGGTCGGTCACGAAGCGGAGCGTTCCATCAAAGAGCAAAGCGTGCATACGCGTCTCGATCCGTATGCAGCCGTCTAACTCTACTTTGTCACTTGCCGCGACTTCCGCTGGGAGAAGGGGAAGATCTTCGGGGGCCTGCGGCCCCCGCAACCCTCGCCAGGGGCAAAGTGAGAAAGTAGAACTAACACCGCATCCTGGCGTCAAACTGCTTCGAGGTGCCCGTCGGCAATCATTGGCGATTATACTATAGCTGTGACAGGCGGCGCAACCGCGGTCCCGCGACGCCCGGGATGTGGGACAGGCCCCGGACCCCGGGTTCCGGGCTGGTGGTGGTAGCATCGCCGCCGGATAAGGACACAAGGCTCTTTCGACCCTCCGTGCCGCGCTGGATTGTTGCAGGAGCAAGCAACCGATGCGTCTGATTTTTCTGGGCAGCCCGGCCTTCGCCGTGCCTCCGCTGGAGGCCCTGGTCGCCGCTGGCCACACTATCGCCGCGGTCATCACCCAGCCCGACCGGCCGGCCGGGCGCGAGCGGCGCCTGACGCCCCCACCGGTCAAACTGGCTGCCGAACGCCTGGGGTTGCCCGTCCTCCAGCCGGCTACCCTCCGCGATCCGGCCGTGGTCGCGCAACTGGCCGACCTGCGCCCCGACGTGGGCATCGTGGCCGCCTACGGCGAGATCCTGCGCCGGAACGTGCTGGCCATTCCGCCCCTCGGCTACCTGAACGTGCACCCCTCGCTGCTGCCCCGGCACCGTGGCCCCACCCCCGTGGCCGGGGCCATCCTGGCTGGCGACCGCGAGACCGGGGTGAGCATCATGCTGCTCGACCAGGGGATGGACAGCGGCCCGATCCTGGCCCAGACCGTTGTCCCCCTGCCACCCGATGCCCGGGCCGGCCCCCTCACCGACGAACTGTTCCGCCTCGGGGCGCGCCTCCTGGTCGAGGCCCTGGCGGCCTACGCCTCCGGCGCGCTCACCCCCCAGCCTCAGGATCACACCCGCGCCACCGTCACCCGCCTGCTCAAGAAAGAAGACGGCCAGATTGACTGGTCCTTGCCCGCGGTGCAGATCGAACGCATGACCCGCGCCTACGACCCCTGGCCGGGCGCGTACTCCCATTGGCGCGGCCAACCCCTGCGCATCCTGAGCGCGGCCGTGCGGTCCGAGCCGGCGGAGCAAGCCCCGCCCGGAACCCTGCTCGGTCGTGGTTCAGCGGGCGGGCCGCTGGTGGCCACGGGCCAGGGCGCCCTGGAACTGCTCGAGGTGCAACCCGCCGGTAAGCGCCCCATGCCCGGCGCCGACTGGCTCCACGGCCTCCGCGACACCAGCGGTCGCCTCGGCGCCGTATGACTGACGCGATGCGTTAGCCGGTCTTGCAGAGCCTTCACAATTCTCGTATAATCGGCACTACGACCCACGGAATAGCGCGCACAGCAACACGGTCGGGCCAGGTGTATGGTCCGAGGGGGCGGGTGCGCCATAGCTTCAGGGGAACAAGCCAATGGCCTACTTCAAGGACGAAGCCGAGCTGCAGCAGATCCTTGGCGCGCTCTTTGACCAGTTGAAAGCTGATGCTCGCGTTGCCCCCAAGATTTCCGAAGCCAAGATCATCATCCGCTGGATCTACGACGAACCCAAAGGCGTGGTAACCATTGACGCCGCCCATCCCCCCACCCAGCCGGGAGCGTACATTGATGTCATCTGGGGCGAGTCGGACCTCAAGCCCGATGTCGAGATGAGCATGAAGGCCGACATCGCCCACCGCTTCTGGCACGGCCAGGTCAACCTGATGGCTGCCCTGACCCGCCGCCAGATCATTGCCAAAGGACCGATCCCCAAGATCCTGAAGCTGCTCCCCGCTGTCGAACCCGCATACACCATGTATCCGAAGCTCCTGCGCGAGATGGGCCGCGAGGATCTGGTGCTGAAGAAGTGACGCCGTTCGCTCGATGCCTCCCATGCCGGCACGACCATCGCGTCGTGCCGGCGCCCCCCGGACGATGCCGACGAGCAACAGCGAGATGTACGACCGCGGCGTCCGCGACGCTGTCAACGACGAACTGAACCCGTTCTACTACCAGCACTACTACTATTACCGCAAAGGCTACGACGATACCCGCCGCCAGCTCCGTCGCCAGCAAGGTCGGCCATCTCCACTGCTTGTCATCGTCATTGCGTTGCTCGTCCTCGGTGCGGCAGGAGCGTTGTACTGGTGGTCGGGGCGACCATCCGGCGCGCCGGTTGCGCCCCTGCCCACCAGCGCACCACCGCCGGTTCCCACCCCCGGACCAACGCCAGCACCCACGGTGACGCCCCCGCCCACGATCACAGTGGAAGGCTCACCCGCCGGGTTGGCCGTAGGCGCCCGCGCGCGGGTGATCAACCTGGGTGGCGCCCCGTTGCGCGCCCGCGCCGCCCCTGGTTTGTCCAGCCCGGTAACCGCGCGCATCCCCGAAGGCCGCGAGGTGACCGTACTGGAAGGCCCGATCGAGGCCGATGGTTATGTCTGGTGGCGCGTTGAAGCCGCCGAGGGCGCCGGTTGGGTCGCCGAACGTTCGCCCGAGGGCACGGTGTTCCTCTCACCATAAGGCCCGCGCCACGCCTCGGGCAGCATCGCTGCGATACGGTACATCATATCGGCGGTGAGTTGCTCCATCTGGTCGGGGGGGATCTGACCATCGGGAAACGGCGCGACCGTGTATGGCTCGCCAATCCGCAGCAACACCGGCTTGCGTCTGAGGGTGCCCGGGAGGCCGTGCTCCGTCCCCTGGATGGCGCAGGGAACGATGGGCACCCCGGCCTGCATCGCCAGGCGCACCGCGCCGCCACGCCCCGGCTGCAACACCCCCGTGCGGCTGCGATGCCCCTCGGGAAAGACCAGCAGCACCGCGCCGTTGCGTAGCGCCCGGGCCGCCGCATCGAGCGCCGCGGCGTCGCTCTTCCCCCGCTGGATGGGGATCACGTGCATCCAGCGCAGAAACCGGCCCGCCAGCGGATTGCGGAACAACTCGGCCTTGGCCAGCCAGGAGAGCCGGTAGCGTAAGGGCAACAGCGTGCCGACCACGGGGATGTCCATCCAGTGAATGTGGTTCATCACGATGACCATTCCCCCCGCCGCGCGCGGCGGCAGGCGCTCCAGGCCCTCGGCCCGCCAGCGGAACCAGCCGATCAACCGGCAGAAGTTCGTAAACAAGTAGAGCAGCGTGTAGACGACGGTGACAAACATGTGGGCTCCGGTGGAGAAGCTAAGCCAGCGTTGACATCCTGGGAAGGGCGCGGGGAGGTTCCGTCTCCCCATAACTACCCTCCCGCGGCGAGCAGACGCCCGGTCGAAACGCCGACGTGTCTGCCGCCACGGGCGGAAAGGACGCGGAGGGGTGTGACGAAACGTTCTGCACGTTCCCCTTCACCCGGCGGCTGAAGCCGCGGGCGAACGTCCTGCGAAGCCGGCCGTTGGGCTGGGCTCACGGCGAAGCCTGCGCCGGTTTCAGCAGGCTACAGAGGTACCCTTCGCAAGGCTAGCCGGAGCCTTCAGGCTCCCGGCAGGCCGGTGGGCCATGGCACGTGCAGAACGTTTCGTTACACCCGACACGGAGAGCTGCGCCTCCCGCGATTGGTAACGTCGGTGTGAACGGTGCCTGCACTGGTGTTGTCACATACTCACCCCCAGGCCAAACCGGTACACCAGTTGCCCTCCCAGCCAGCCACCCACCACCAGGAGCAGCGCCCCGATGGCGTGGAGCCACAGATAACCGCGCCGGGCCGTGGCATCGGCAAGCAGATCGGGTTGTCGCCGCCGGCGCAGCAGGGCCTGCCCGTATACGATCAGCGCGGCGATATTAACCAATGCGTGGGCGTTGACCCAGGCGGCCAGGGCCCGGGGCGCTTCGGGGCCGATCAACTGCCGCGCGGCATCGAAGGCCCCGCTGAGCGCCGCTACCACCCCGGACAGCCAGCCGGCCAGCAGACAGTGGTAGGCGCTCGTCTCCCAGGCAGACTCGCCCCGGCGCAGGGCGACCAGAGTGAACAGCCCGCTCACCAGGAGCAAAGCGATGGGAAAATGGACCGTGAACGGGTGCAGCGCGCTCATACGCCATGGATTATAGCACGCCGCGCCGCTCGCGCTTGGCGCCGGGCCGATGCAGCGTCTTCGGAGGCGCGTCGAAACATGGCATGTGCGGCAACAGGACGTGGCGTGACCAGGCGCTCACCGCTCTTCGATGCGGGCGCGCCCCGCGGTGACGGTTTCCAGCGCGGCCACAATCCAGGGATACGCCTCGGCGGGCGCTTCTACCTCCAGACGCACCTCAACCCCAACCTCCTCGCCCGTAATCATCGCGCCCGCCTGCTCGAGGGCCCGGCGCGCCGCGCCATAGGCTTCGTAGCCAATCCACGCCATCAGGCGCCGCGCGGGGATGCGCTCGCCGCGTGGAAGGACGGCCAGCACCGCCTTCACCGCATCGCCATAGGCCCGCACCAGGCCTCCCGTGCCCAGCAG
>JAOACN010000548.1 GCA_026417815.1 Chloroflexaceae bacterium
GCTTGCAGACGCATAAGCAGCGTTGCGAGACGGCGCTGCCGGGCACGCGGGTGGCGGTGAACCTGGCCGGGGTGCACCATAGCGAGGTGGCCCGCGGCGATGTGCTGGCGCTGCCCGGCGTCCTGCGCCCGACCACTCTGCTCGATATGCGCCTGCGGGTGCTGGGTGATGCCCCGGCGCCGCTCAAGCAGAACACTGCCCTGGACCTGTTCCTCGGCGCGGCCGAAGTGCGTTGTCGCCTGACCCTACTCGACGCCGAGGCGCTGGCGCCGGGGAGCAGCGGCTGGGCGCAACTGCGCCTGGAGCGTCCTGTGGTGGCGATGCGCGGTGACCGCGGCATCCTGCGCGTGGCCTCGCCCAGCCGCACCGTGGCCGGCGGCGTCGTGGTTGACCCGTACCCGCCGCGGCACCGGCGCTTCCGCCCCGAGGTGATCGCTGGCCTCGAGGCGCGCCTGCGGGGCGATCCCCTGGAGTTGCTGCTCCAGGCCCTGGGGGATGGCCCGCCGCGTCCCTGGGCCGAGGTGCGCGCCGAGACCGGCCTGCTCGACCGGGGCTCCCTCGCGCCCCTGATGGCCGCAGGGCAGGTGCTCTGGCTCGGCGCGCCGCCGGAGCAGCCAGACGTGGTAGATGACGGCTGGCTGGTTTCGGCGGTGGGTTGGGCGCAGTTGGAGGCGCGGCTGCTTTCGGCCCTGCGTGAGTATCACCGCCGCTACCCCCTGCGGCGCGGCATGCCGCGCGAAGAGGCGCGCCAGAAGCTGCGCCTGCCGGCGCGGGCGCTGGGCGCGGTGCTCGACGAAGCCGCGCGACGCGGCCTGGTGGCGCTGGATGAGACGCGCGTCTGGCTGGCGGGCCACGACCCGCGGCCGTCGCCTGAGCAACTGGAAGCGATTGAGGCGGCACTGGCGGCGATGCGCCGGGCGCCCTACGCTCCGCCCACGCCCGCGCTTGACGAGGAATTGCTGGCCTGGACCCTCGAACGGGGTCTCATCGTGCGTCTGGCCGCCGATGTCTTTTTGCTGCCGGAGACCTATGCCGAGTTGCTGGCCTGGGTCCGCGCCACCGCCCTGGCCGAGGGCAGTGTGAGCGTCGGCATGCTGCGCGATCGCTTCGGCAGCAGCCGCAAGTATGCCGTGGCCTTTCTCGAGCACCTCGACGAACGCAAAATCACCCGACGCGAGGGCGAGAGCAGGGTGCTGGTCTGAAGGAGAACGGATGGTGTTCACAGCTACCGAACACGTTCGCACCGCAGAGGGCGCGGAGGGCTTCAAAACGTTCACCCTCTACGTTCCTCTGCGCACTCTGCGGCAAATCTGAACGTGTACGGTTTCCCCCTTCTCCTGCCGTCTCGGCAGGTGTTGCCCTCGCTGGCTGGCGGGGATGGGGAAACCAGGTTTCACCATCCCCCCACCACGGAGTGTGGTACACTAAACCTGTTTTCTCGCATCCTACCCGCCGCGCCAGTGGAGCCTGGTATGCTCAACCTTCGCCAGTTGCACGATGCCTTCGCGACGCGCTTTGGTGCGCCCCCGGCGTTTGTCGTGCGCGCCCCCGGGCGCGTAAACCTGATCGGCGAGCACACCGACTACAACGAGGGCTTCGTGCTGCCCATCGCGATCGATCGGGCCACCTTCGTTGCGGCGCGGGCGCGCGCGGATCGGATCATCCGGGTCCACAGCGCCCAGTTCGACGCCGAGGATCGGTTCTCCGTCGACCAGATCGAGCGCAACCCCGAGCAGCCCTGGAGCAACTACGTGCGCGGGGTGGTCAAGGCCATTCTCTCCCGCGATCTGCCCCTGAGCGGCGCCGATCTGCTCATCGACAGCCAGGTGCCGCTCGGCGCCGGTCTCTCGTCATCGGCGGCCCTTGAAGTGGCAGTGGCCTACGCGCTGCAACTGCTCAACGCTCTCGATCTGCTGGGCGAGGAACTGGCCCTGCTGGCGCAGGGCGCGGAGCAGAGCTTTGTCGGGATGCAGTGCGGGATTATGGACCAGTTCATGGCCGCCCTGGGTCGCGCCGGGCACGCTCTGCTCCTCGATTGCCGCGACCTGAGGTACCGGCCCATTCCCATCCCGCCGCGGGCGCGGGTGGTGGTGTGCGACAGCGTCGTGCGTCACAGTCTGGTGGGTTCGGAGTATAATGAACGCCGCGCCGCCTGTCAAGAGGCGGTGCGCCTGCTTCGCGCCCGTCTGCCGCGAATCGCCGCCCTGCGTGACGTGGCGCCCGCACAACTCGAGGCCAATGCCGATCTGCTGCCGCCGCTGGTCTTCCGGCGCGCCCGGCACGTGGTGAGCGAGATCGAGCGCACCCTGGCGGCCGCCGTGGCCCTGGAGCACGGCGATCTGGCGCGCTTCGGGGCGCTGATGGACGCTTCGCACGCCAGCCTGCGCGACGATTACGAGGTGAGCACCCCCGAGCTTGACGCGCTGGTGGAGATCGCCCGGCGTCTGCCTGGTTGCTACGGCTCGCGCCTCACCGGCGGCGGGTTTGGCGGCAGCACGGTCAGCCTGGTGGAGGAAGCGGCCGTCGAGGGCTTCGCCGCTGAACTGGTCGCCGGCTACCGCGCCCGTCTGGGGCGCGAGGCCCACGTGCTGGTCTGCACCCCCTCCGAAGGCGTGAGCCGGGTGGCCGTGTTTTGAGGAAGGCGGGGCGCGACGCACGCGCCAGTGGCAGTGCGGGAAGACGCAGCCCCCGCAGGGGAGGGTCCGGGAGGGCTGTGCCCTCCCGGGAAAATACGGTTGTCCCCTTCGGTTAAAGTGGCCGACAGGCAACTCGAAACGAGGAATCAATGAGCGAACAGGCCCTTCGACGCCAACTCGACCTGGGCGGGCCGTTCTCACCGGTGCTGATTCCCCTGGTCCTGGGGTTGCGGCGCAAGATGCTGCTGCGGGCCGGCGCGGTGAGCGTGGAGCGTCGCCTTGCCGGCATCAGAACTCACTGGTACCACGTGCCGGGGCGCCGGGGCAGCGATCCGGAGTTGCCGGTGGTGCTCATCCACGGCATCGCCGACAGCGCGCTGACCTGGGCCTTCACCATGCGCGGCATGGCCCGCATCGGTCCGGTCTATGCGCTCGACCTGCCGGGGTTCGGGCTGAGCGGTTTCCCGCCGGGCCGGCGCTACACCACGATTGCCGAGCACACCCGGGTGCTGGCCGCGCTGCTGCGCGAGGTGCTCGGGCGTCCGGCCTTGCTGGTGGGCAACTCGATGGGCGGCTGGATCTCGCTGCGTCTCGCGCAACTGCATCCTGAGCTGGCGCGGGGCCTGGTGTTGCTCGACCCTGGCGGCGCGCTGCTCAACGGGCGCGCCTCCTGGCAACCCTTTGTTGAGGTGGTGACCGCGCCCGATCTGCGCGCCGTCCGGCGCATTTACCGCCAGATGTACGGGCATGTGCCGTTGCCGCTCTACTTCAGCCAGCGCGCCTTCCAGTCGCTCTTCCTGCGCGACCCGGTGCAGCAGTTCGTGGCCGTGGCCAGCGAGGACGAGTTTTTCACCGCCGAGGAGTTGCGCCAGATCAGCGTGCCGGTCGGTCTCATCTGGGGCGAGCGCGATCGTTTTTTGCCCGACGGCTCGTTCGAGTTCTTCCGCGACAATCTGCCGGGGGCCGACGTGCTGGTGCTGCGGGGCTGCGGCCACCTGCCGCAGTACGAGCGCCCCCGCGCCGTGGTGCGCTTCGTGCGCCGTTTCGCCCGGCGGCGCCTCGGCGCCCCGGCGGCGGGGGTGGCGTATACGCGTTGACGCGCGTGCGGCTGCGCTCCTCAACCTTCCTCGACCCCCTCCCTCTCCACCGCAGGTGGAGAGGGAGGGGGTTGGGGGAGGGTGAGGACTTGAACACTCAGGATCGCCCATGTCCACACCCATCCTTGCCCATACCCTCGCCAACGGCCTCCTGGTGCTTACCAGGGAGGTCCACAGCGCCCCGGTCGCCACAAGCTGGATCTGGTACCGCGTGGGCAGCCGCAACGAGCCCAGCGGCGAGACCGGGATCAGCCACTGGGTCGAGCATATGCTCTTCAAAGGCACCCCCAGCATGCCGCGCGGCGAACTGGACCGGCTGATCGCTCGCAATGGCGGCGTTTTCAATGGCTTCACCTGGATTGACTACACCACCTACTACGAGACCCTGCCCGCCGATCGCATCGAACTGGGGCTGCGGATCGAAAGCGACCGCATGGTCAACGCGCTCTTCGATCCCGCCGAGGTGGAGAGCGAACGCACGGTGATCATCTCCGAGCTTGAAGGCTACGCCAATTACCCCGAGACCTGGCTCGACGAGGCGGTAAAGGCCATGGCCTTTACCGTGCATCCCTACCACCACCCGGTGATCGGCTACAAGAGCGACCTGCTGGCGATGACCCGCGATGAGTTGTTTGCCTACTACCACACCTTCTACACCCCGAACAACGCCGTGCTGGTCCTGGTCGGCGACTTCGACACCGACACGCTCTTGCGGCAGGTCGAGCAGTATTTCGGCTCCCTGCCCCGCGGCCCCGCCCTGCCCGCCGTGCGCGCGGTGGAGCCGGAGCCGCAGGGCGAGCGCCGGGTGACCATCCGCAGGCCCGGGCCGGCCCAGTACGTGCAGATTGCCTACCTGGCCCCCGATTGCCGTAGCCCGGACTTCGCGCCGCTGGCGGTGCTCGACGCGGTGCTCAGCGGTGCGCGGCCCCTCAGCTTCATGGGCGGCGGCGCGCAGACCAACCGCAGCGCGCGGATCTACAAGGCGCTGGTGGAAACCGAACTGGCCGCGGCGGCCTGGAGCGCCTATGCCCCCACCCGCGACCCCTTTCTCTTTGAACTGAGCGCCACCGTGCGCGAGGGACGCGACGCCGCCGCCGTCGAGGCGGCCCTGCTGGCCGAGATTGACAAGATCCAGCAGGATGGCGTCACGCCCGAGGAACTGGCCAGGGTGCTCAAACAGGTGCGCGCGCAGATGGCCTACAACAACGAGAGCGTGACCGACCAGGCCCTGCAGATTGGCATGTGGGAGATGCTCGACAGCTTCCGGCGCGTCGAGACGTTGCCGGAGGAACTGGCCGCGGTGAGTCCCGAGGATGTCCGGCGGGTCGCGCAGACCTATCTCACGGAACGGCGCCGGGTGGTGGGCTACTTTATTCCAACGGAGGAGCAGGAGCATGGCGCCTGAAGCGCGTGGCATTGCCGGGGCGACGCGCTATGTCGCCTCAAACGGCCTGGTGGCCCTGATCCAGCGTAATCCGAGCGCGCCGACGGTGAGCGTGCGCGGCGAGGTGCGGGTGGGCGCGGTGCACGAGACGGCGGCGCAGAGCGGGCTGGCCGCGTTTACCGGCGCGGCCCTGATCCGCGGGGCGGGCGAGCGCACCTTTCAGCAGATCGTTGCCGAGACGGAGGAGCGTGGCTGTAGCGTCAATGCCGCTGGCGGGTTGCACACCAGCGGCTTTGCCGGCAAGGCCCTGGTAGAGGATCTGCCGCTCATCCTTGCCGTTCTCGCCGATATGCTGGCCCGGCCAACCTTCCCCCCCCACGAAGTTGAGAAGCTGCGCGGCCAGTTTCTCACCAGCCTGCGCGAGAGCGAACAGGAGACCGGCACGCAGGCCTGGCGCGCCGCGCGAGCCTTGCTCTATCCCCCCGAACATCCCTACAGTCGCCTCACCAGCGGCACGATCGAGACGGTGCAGGCCCTGACGCGCGAGGACCTGGTGCGCTTCCACCGGCGCTACCATCCCGCCGCCGCCACCGTGGCGATTGTGGGCGATGTTGAGCCGGAGGCGGTCATCGCCCTCCTGGAGTCCTCCCTGGGCGCCTGGCCGCCCGCGGGTTCGCTACCCACCCTGGAGCTTCCGCCGGTTCCTCCGCTAGAAGCCGTGCTCCGCCGGGACGTGCCTATGAGCGGCAAAATCCAGTCCGACATCGTCTGGGCGGTGCATGGTCTCCGCCGTACCGATCCGGATTACTATCCGGCCATGATGGCGAACATGATCCTCGGGCGTCTGGGGATCGGGGGGCGTCTCGGCGAGAACGTGCGCGAGGAGCAGGGGATGGCCTACTACTGCTACAGCAACCTCGACGCCGACGTGGGCGCCGGCCCCTGGTCGGCGGTGGCGGGGGTCAATCCGGCCAATGTGGAACGGGCCATCGAGGCGCTGGTGCAGGAAGTGGCGAACTTCGTGGAGCAAGGCCCCACCGTCCAGGAGGTCGCCGACGCGCGCGATTATCTCACCGGCAGCCTGGTGTTGAGCCTGGAAACCAACGATGGCATCGCCGCCGCGCTGCTGGCGATCGAGCGCTTCGGGCTGGGGCTGGATTTTGTCGAACGCTATCCGGCGATCATCGGTGCCGTCAGCGCCGACCAGATCGTGGACGTGGCCCGGCGCTACCTGTCCACCGAGCGTTACGTGCTGGCGGTAGCCGGCCCCCCGGCGGGTCCCTGAAGGGTGGGGAAACCAGGTTTC